>JAJZCA010000322.1 GCA_021798735.1 Acidobacteriota bacterium
ATGGAGAAAGCGCAGGTCCAGCACGAGGTTGACATGAAAGGGCGGGGATAGCGGGTCACGCCGATAGAACGCTTGTTGAATCGAGCGGCCTGTCTTCCGCAACGACGGCTACGCCAAACCGGGTCTGGATCCGGTCGACGATTTCCGAGACATGCAGCGGGGTGCGCGCCTTCCTGAGTATGTCGTATGCCATGTCTACTTGTGACCGACCTTTCTTCGGGCGTGCTTGGGCCTGCTCGGCCTGCCCCTGGCGAAGTCGGCGGATGGCGCGTAGCTATGCTTCCAATGAGGCTTCAAATGCGGGCAGGACGGCGTCCTTGATGTCATCGTTCACGCAGGACTCTTGAGCATAAGCTCGGAAATACTGTAATCTAGTTGCGTCGGTCGGTCAACATAATAATCTATTGCCAGACCTATTTACTCAGATGCCTCAGGGTACAATCGTCCAGGCAAATGTAGAAACTCCAGGCTGCTGGCCCCCATGGGGCCAGCAGCAAAACAACCGCAACCAACAACCTTCCCAGTTCCAAGGAAGATCGAAAGTGCGAAAACTTTGGACACTATCGGTTGCCGAGGTGAGGAACGGGTTGCTGTACCCGTGAATCAAGGCGATCACTCCTCAAAAGATGCTTTGGGGGCAGATCGAGAAACGCCAGCCATCGCCTTGAACGTGGCTGTTCTGTTGGCCTCATTTACATGTACATGCGGCCAATTCTGCTAGGCTCAAAATGTGAACTTCCGCAGTTTTCTCGGGAATGAAGCGCCGGCGCGGCAACTGCAGGAATCTGCGGCATCGGGCCGGCTGCCTCATGCCATTTTGCTCTCCGGGCCGCGTGGCGCGGGCAAATATTCGCTGGCGATTGCGCTGGCGCAAACACTGAACTGCCTCGATCCGCAAACCTTCAACGGACTGCCGGATGCCTGCAATGTCTGTCACAACTGCACCCGGATTGCCGCCGCGCTCGATCTCGATGCGCGTGTCGCTGAAGCGGTCGAGGCACGGGAAGATTTGCGCGATGCCGATCGCAAAGATACCCGCATCCTGATCCAAACCCACCCGGATGTATTTGTGGTGCCGCCGGACCCGCCGCAGATGCTGGTCAAGGTGGGCCAGGTACGTTCGCTGATCCACAGCGTGCAACGAGCGCCGTCGGAAGGCAAAGGCAAAATCTACATCTTCCCGACCGCAAAATTTATGAGCGAGGCCGCCAACTCGCTGCTAAAAGTGCTGGAGGAGCCGCCGGAATATGCGCACCTGCTGCTGTTGGCGGAAAATCCGTCGGATCTGCTGCCGACCATCCGCTCCCGCTGCAGCCAGATGCGCCTGCATGCGGTGCCGATGGATAGATTGGAAGAGATCCTGGCGCAGCATCACCCGGAATGGCCACCGGCTCGACGCACCCTGGTGGCGCGATTGGCGGAAGGCGCGGTGGGCCGGACAGTCTTATTCAATGCCGACAGTTACCTTGCCAGCCGCAAGGATGCCCTGTTGTTGCTGCGCACGGCAACCGCAGAGCCCGACCACTCCGCGCTGTTCCACATGACCGAAACCTACCGAGCCGGGGCGGAGGGCCAGCAAAAGACCCAGGATCTGTTGCGCGCCCTGTACATGTTGTTAGAAGACATGATGTTGCTGCAGGCTGGACAGCCGCGGATGGCGCGCAATATCGATATTTTGCCGGAACTTCGCCGTCTGGCGGAAAATGTCTCGTTTGACTGGATTGAGCGCGCGACGCGCCGCCTCGCGGACGTGGAATCCGGCATGCGTCGCAATTTGCTTCGTTCACTCTCTTTGGACGCTCTTACGGCTGGGCTGCAACAGCGGTAAAGTCAAGTCGACCGCCTCAGAAAAGAAAAACACGCACGGCAGTTGGAAAACGTTCTATCTTCGACTAGCATCGTAATCATTCAGCAGAATCAAGTTGGTTCAAGATCGCTTTTTCATCGCAGTTTCGGATGCGAAAAAGACTTTGGCCGTGCTGTCCCTTTGGACGAAATCTATGCCCTTGCCTAAGCCCAAATCTGTTGAGCGCGCCGCCATCGTGGTTGCGGTTCCTGCACCTACGCCGCCGGAGAGCGACTTTTCCGGGCAACGGCGACTCATCCGTCCCAACCTGGCTTTACGGTCCGCAGGTGCACGCTCGCCTGCCATCTTTGGCCATGGTTCCGCGTTGACCTCCCGCGCCATGCCAGACGGCACAGTCGAAGACAGCTCTCATGCCGAAGTCTTTTATTTCCAGAAACAGATCCAGGCGCAGACGCGGATGATCGTCATGCTTGAGAACGGCGAAGAGCTGGAAGGCTCGATTGAATGGTATGATCGCTATGCTATTAAACTGCGAAATGTGGTGCGTGGCGGCTTGCATCATGGTGTCCGCAATCGCGTGCTGGTTTATAAAGACAGCATCCGCTACATCTACAAAGCCGGCGAAAATCAGCCCCAGACCATGTTGTAGCTCGGATCGACCCCTACAATCTATTGCGTGCGCGCGGCCTTCAGCAGCCGATCTCGTATGGCCGCGCCCAGGCCGGAGCTCGACGGCAACGGGCACAGAATGACGTCCGCCTCCATGGCATCCAGAGTGCGCAAGCCGGCAAAGAGTCGCTGCGCCAGTTCCTGATCGTCTTCCCAGTTTCCCCAGGTAAAGTGAATGCCTGCAAATCCCTCGGGTAACGACCATGCCTCGGGCAGCAGGACGCCGATTTTCTGCGCGTTTTGGGATTGTTCCTGCACCGCGCGCAACCATCTGGCCTGCTGGTCAGTGGCTGTGATCGCATCCATTTCAAGCGGAACGAGACGTGCGTTCGGTGCGTAGTGGCGCATGTCCACCCCCGGCGAGGGTAAAGATTCCGGGTGTCTTGGCAACCCAGGCTCTGTTGTCGGTGCGTGATAGAGAACCACCGGGCCGATAACCGCCTCAATTTCCTCGGCCGCAATGGCGCCGGGACGATAGAGAATGGTATCGTGATCGCGAACTTCAATCACGGTTGACTCAACACCGCACCAGGCTGGCCCGGCATCGAGCACTAGATCGATGCGCCCGTCGAGATCCTCCAGCACATGCTGCACGGTGGTGGGGCTCATGTGGCCAAACCGATTCGCGCTGGGTGCCGCGATGGGAACCTTTGCCATAGCAATCAAGGCAAGCGCCACCGGATGTGCGGGCATGCGGACGCCGACCAGTGCACGGCCAGCCGTGACAATCGGCGGCACAGCCGGTTGCTTCGGCAACAAGAGCGTCAATGGGCCGGGCCAGAATTTTTCAATGAGCGCGTCAATTTTGTCGAGCCTTTGCTGCGCAGCTTCCGGAACACGAACGACCACCTGATCGAACATCTCTTGGTCGGCAATATGGACAATCATGGGGTCCCAGGTGGGCCGCTGCTTCGCGAGGAAGATACCTTCCACAGCAGTTGCGTCAAGCGCGTTCGCGCCCAGGCCGTAGACCGTTTCCGTAGGAAACGCAACCGTACCGCCGGAGCGAATCGTCTCCGCAGCCTGGGCCAGAGCGCTTTGCGCCTGCGGAGAGGAGATGCAATCGGCAGAAATCGTCAGTCGGACTGTATGTTTTGCGGCCATCTGGGTTCGCGGACGCTTCTTGCGCAACGCAAGCCATCCGTCCTTCATCCTAATCTGTCAATCAGGATTATTCTGGTTTCCTGCGGCTGGATGCATCTGAGAAACTAATGGCATGGTCGGGGAAACTGCGTCAGGCAAGTTGGAAACAGAAATCAAAGTTCGATTGACGGACCGCCCCGCGTTCACCCTGCAGTTGCCCGCTCTGGGGTTTCACCTGCTGACCGCGGAAACCATGGAGCGCAATGTGTTGTTTGACACGCCCGACGGGCGGCTGCGGCAGCAAGGCGAATTGCTGCGCATCCGGCAGTATGGCGACCGCTGGATCCTGACCCACAAGGCGCCGGTGGAAAATTTTTCGAACTGCACGCATAAAGTACGCGCGGAAACGGAAACCGAGGTTGAGGATGGCCGCCCACTGGCCGCGATTTTCGAGCGGCTGGGGTACGTCCCTATCTTTGTCTACGAAAAGCTTCGGACAGAATGGGCCGACAACGAGGGCCATATCGTTGTGGACGTGACTCCGATTGGAGATTTTGCCGAACTGGAAGGCGAACCTGAATGGATCGACCGGATGGCAGCGAAGCTTGGTATCTCTCCGGAGAACTATTTGAAGGCAAGCTATGGCCAGCTATTTCAGGACTGGAAGCGCGCTACGGGCCACCCGGCGGCGAATATGTCCTTTGCCGAGATCGATCGCCAGAACGTCAATCCAACCACACGATAGATAACTCACCG
>JAJZCA010000323.1 GCA_021798735.1 Acidobacteriota bacterium
ATCTGAAAGCCCGTTTCGACCGCAATGACTCGCAGATACGGTCAAATTTTCACAACAGCGTAAATCCTCTGATCCAACGGCGTTTTTTCTATTGACACTTGTATGTTGGAGCGCAGAATATCCTCCCGTTGGGTGTGCGATGCATCACATTCGCTCTGTGAAACCCGATGATACACTTCGTGGTTCCTTCAGAAACATCAAATTTATCAAGCTAAATGCTTGCAGCAGGATTCAGTTCGGCCGTCCTAATAGGAGGATTTCGTGACTGTAATTGCATGGGAGTGGTTTGTCTTAGTCGTGAGCGTGCTGTCGCTTATCGCGGCATGGCTCTTTGCGCATCATGTCTTGTCTGCCGATGCCGGCACACCGGCGATGCGGCCTATCGCCGCCCGAAGCGGACGCTGGACAGTGGCAGGGCGTGAGAGGGGCAGTTTCCTTTCGTCGCGCTGGGGGAGATTCGCCAGCGTGATCACGACATTCCTCCTGCTCAGGGGTGGCGCAGCTTTTGCAGAACCTGCGGCACCAGTCGGCGGCGAAGCGAATTTGCAGCTGCCGGACATGACTCAGGTCCAATTTTTTGGACTCAACGGCCATAGCCTGCTGATGTATGGGCCTCTATTTTGCTTTTTGGGAATGCTCTTCGGCTTCGTCATGTACATCCACCTGAAGGGGCTGCCGGTGCATCGGTCAATGTCGGAAGTGTCCCAGTTGATCTGGGAGACGTGCAAAACCTATCTGATCAACCAAGGCAAATTCCTGCTGCTCCTCTGGTGCTTCATTGCGGTTGTCATCCTGGCGTATTTCGCCGTGCTGCTTCACTTCAGTGCCCTGAAAGTGGCCATCATTCTCGGGTTCAGCATATTGGGTATGGCGGGCAGCTACTTTGTGGCCTGGTTTGGCATCCGGGTGAACACGCTGGCCAATTCGCGCTCCGCCTATGCCGCGCTGGGCGGCAACCCCTATCGCGCATTTAACGTTCCCCTGAAGGCGGGCATGAGCATCGGCATGATGCTGATCTCCATCGAGCTGCTAATGATGTTCAGCATTATTCTCTTCGTTCCAGGAAGCTATGCGGGACCGTGCTTCATCGGCTTCGCTATAGGGGAATCGCTCGGCGCTGCCGTGCTTCGTCTGGCCGGCGGCATTTTCACCAAGATTGCCGACATCGGCGCCGACCTGATGAAAATCGTTTTCCACGTGAAAGAGGACGACGCCCGCAACCCGGGAGTGATTGCCGACTGCACGGGAGACAATGCCGGCGATTCGGTCGGCCCCACTGCCGACGGTTTCGAGACCTACGGCGTGGTCCAGGTCGCCCTGATCGCATTTATCATGCTGGGCGCGAAGAACGCCGTCTCTGGAGTGCAATTGCTGGTCTGGCTGTTTGCGGTGCGCGTGGCCATGTTGGTCGCCGCAGTCGTGGGCTATTACATCAACGAGATCATCTCCAAGGCGCGGTACAGCAAAGCGGCCGAGTTTAACTTTGAATCGCCGCTCACCTCGCTGGTCTGGATTACTTCCATCGTGACTATTGCCGTAACCTATCCGGTCACCTGGCTGCTGCTTTCCGAGCTGGGTGGAGACCCCACGCTCTGGTGGAAACTGGCGACCATCACTTCCTGCGGGACAGTGGCCGGTGCTCTGATTCCTGAGCTGGTAAAGGTGTTTACTTCAACCAAGGCCCGCCACGTGCAAGAGGTGGTCGCGTCAGCCAGGGAGGGCGGAGCGGCTCTCGGTCTCCTGTCCGGGTTTGTCGACGGGAATTTTTCCGCCTACTACCTGGGGTTTGCGGTCATCCTTTTAATGTCCATTGGCTACGGGGTCAGCACGCTGGGATTCAGTGCTGTGATTCTGGCTGCACCCATGTTCGCCTTTGGACTGGTTGCATTCGGCTTCCTGGGTATGGGACCGGTCACCATCGCGGTCGATTCTTTTGGCCCGGTGACGGACAACGCTCAATCCATCTATGAACTGTCGCTGATTGAGAACGAGCCGGGTGTGGCTGCGGAAGTGAAAAAGCAATTCGGCGTGGAGGTGGATTTCGAGCGCGCCAAGAGGACGCTGGAGGCGGGCGACGGCGCGGGCAATACGTTCAAGGCCAGCGCCAAGCCGGTGCTGATTGGGACTGCAGTCGTGGGCGCGACAACCCTGATCTTCGCCACCATTATGGCGCTCACCAACTCGCTCACCGTGAATCTGGACAAACTCTCGATTCTCCACGCTCCCTTTCTGCTGGGCCTGGTGACGGGCGGTGCGATCATTTACTGGTTCGTCGGCGCTTCCACGCAGGCGGTCACTACCGGCGCGTACCGTGCGGTGGAGTTCATCAAGAAAAACATGCACATTGAAGGAGCCGCGAAAGCCTCCACCGAAGACAGCAAGAAGGTGGTGGCCATTTGTACCCGCTACGCGCAAAGCGGGATGTTGACCATTTTCATCTCGCTGTTTTTCGCTGCGTTGTCTTTTGCCTTCCTCGATCCTTTCTTCTTCATCGGCTATCTGATCTCGATTGCCATCTTCGGGCTCTACCAGGCCATCTTTCTGGCGAACGCCGGGGGAGCGTGGGATAACGCCAAAAAGATCGTCGAAGTCGACTTGCACGAAAAAGGAACGGCGCTGCATGAGGCGACGGTGGTGGGCGACCTGGTGGGTGATCCGTTTAAGGACACAGCCGCGGTGGCTCTCAATCCGGTCATCAAGTTCACCACCCTGTTTGGCCTGCTAGCTGTTGAGCTAGCGGTTCAGCTATCGGCGACCAACCCGATGTTGACCCACGTGCTTGCGGCGGTATTCTTTCTCATCTCGTTCTATTTTGTGCATCGCTCGTTTTACTCGATGCGCATCGGGGGTGACGTTTCTCCCGAGGGGTCTCACTCGAAGTCGTAGTCAGTTGGAAGTTGGAATTGCTGATCGGCCTGTTCGCGAGCTGACATTGGTGCTGGTGCCTCTGGTCTTGTAAGAACGTTTCAAGACGAAGCGCGCCGACAACAACGCAATGGCTACTCTTACCCATCCCCCCAGGGTGATACGAGTAGCCATTGTCCGTTCTGGGATGAATGCGCAACCAGCCCTGCCGAAGACGCACAGCCAACACCTGAGGGTCTTCGCGCATCGCACAAACCTGAGCCGCAATTGGATCGAGGAGAAAACTTGAATGAATACCATCACCGTGAAAGACGGGACAACGATTTACTTCAAGGACTGGGGAACGGGGCAGCCCATCGTCTTCTCGCATGGCTGGCCGTTGACCGCCGACGCGTGGGATGCACAGATGCTTTTCTTCGGACAACGTGGCTATCGGGTGATTGCGCATGATCGACGTGGCAATGGCCGGTCGAGCCAGCCGTGGGACGGCAACGACATGGACACCTGCGCGGACGATCTGGCAGCCCTGCTTGAAAAACTCGATCTAAAGAATACTGTCATGGTGGGGCATTCCACGGGAGGCGGTGAAGTGGCGCGGTATCTGGGCAGACATGGGTCCAAACGGGTGGCGAAGGCGGTGTTGATTGGAGCGGTTGCGCCGCTGATGTTGAAGACGGACAAGAATCCGGGTGGACTACCGATGTCGGCGTTCGACGGCATTCGCGCGGGCGTCGCTGCGGATCGGCCGCAATTTTACAAGGACCTGACGCTGCCGTTTTACGGCTACAACCGTCCGAATGCGAAGGTTTCCGAGGGCGTGCGGCAGAACTTCTGGCTCCAGGGCATGCAGGGGTCGGTGAAGAGCCAATACGACACCGTCAAGGCATTCTCTGAAACCGACTTCACTGAAGATTTAAAGAAGATCGATATTCCGACACTGGTGCTGCATGGGGATGACGATCAAATTGTGCCCATCGATGCGGCCGGACGGATGTCTGCCAAGCTGGTGAAGGATGCAAAGCTGAAGGTGTATCCGGGCTTTCCACACGGGATGTGCCAGATTCACGCAGATGTAATCAACGCCGACCTGCTGGCATTCATCCAGGGCTAAAATTCAGTCTTCGAGGCGGCAGAATGGCCGGAGTCTGAGGGACTTGCGTCGCATTCATCCCAGGTTAGCCGTGATATCTCACACGGATCGATTTCATCCAACAGCTCGGCGGTCTGATAGGGCAGAAGGGTGGTCGTTCGGTCTCGGAGCAGTCTTCAGTCTGGGTTTGGCGCTTTCGTAGAGGTTTTTCAGGCTCGAAGCATGATTTTCCGCATAGGATCTGTACATAAATAAGTGCTTCATGTTGGCGATATAGTACAGTTCCAGTCGCCGTGGAAGGAATGGCGCGCCAGTTGGATGGCGGCCAATTTCGCGTCGGAGATTTTCAC
>JAJZCA010000324.1 GCA_021798735.1 Acidobacteriota bacterium
AAGAAACGCTCTCATCAGCGCGAGCCGTGAGTGTCCCCATAGAAACTGACCGTAAGGATGGGGGTCAGCTGGCGAGGATAATTGGAACGTGCCGCAGTAAAAGTTGTACCAACGGCCCAGGTGATGGGATATTTTCCATGATTCGGCCATGTGACTTCCAACTCCGGGCTTAAATCGAAATAAGCAAATGCCGGCGCATTTGCTTCTCCAAAGAACAGGCTTCGTCCGAATTGGCGCTCTTGATTGTACTCGACTAGATACCCGAACCCTTCCTTCGGCAGCAGAACATGCTCGAGAGCGCCAGCAGTTTCGAACACGTCGCCATCTACCATGCGCAAACGCTGCCCTGCAGGGAGAGAATCGATACCGTTGTTGAACTGGTACGGACCGGTGACATTGGAGGGGTTTTGTATCAGTTCGGTTTGCTGCAAGTACAATTCGAAGGGCTTGAATTGCTTGCGCAACAGAAGATTCACTTGTTCATTCCAAGTCCCATTGCTGGTCTGAGAAGCTCCGGAAAGGTTCGGGTTCAAGCTCTTGTACTTTCCCGTTGGAACGTTCAGATCGACGGCCAGGTCCATGGAAGGCAGCGTCCAGAAGTCATAGCGGTCTTTTTCCTTCGCAAATTGCCATTTCACCTGAAACAAGGTGTCGCCATACCCTAGCGCGGAGCTACTCTGGCCTTGCGGGGCCTGGGGATAACTGATGCGGTTGTAATCAAACGGAGCATATACATCCAATTCCAACCCTCGGCCCACGCCATAGGCAAATTTGGTCGGGACATAGATATTGTTCTGCCCCCTGGATCTATAGTTGAACAAATAAGGTTCAATGTAGTAGGAACCGCCAGGATCGACATCTGCAGTGCCTGTATAGAAGGGCCCACTGGTATTGCCCACCCAACGAGCTTCCTTTGCCGGAGATACCGCGGGTGGCCTGACCTCCGGAGTTGTCTGCGCATCACCGAGTGCGGCGTAAATCGACAGAACGATGAGAACAATGCCGCTATAAAAAAAATATCTTGAAAATCGGCGCAACGGATTCATTCAATTCCCCAGATGGACGTGAGATCTTTTCGTCAAAACGCTTTGAGCTTGTCGATATGTGTTTTGTGGATAAGGCCAGGTTGGGCCCACCGCAATCGACGATGCGGACCCAAAGAAACACTCTGACAAGGCTATTTTTCTGGAGGGGCGCGGTCCGACTGAAGCGCAATAGGAGGGGCTGCCGCGTCGGGCAGAAGGCGGAAGGGGCCGATTAGGCCAATGCAAATACAAGGAACCTCAAGATAGTCGGGGCCTGCGGAGAACGCGGGGTGAATCTGCGTCTGGCATTGCAGGTGCTGGGATTGGACGGCGGCGACTTTTAAATCGGTACGTTCCCTCTCCGCCATGGTGGTCATGGCATGGAGATCGTCTGTCATGGAAATGACAGGGAGAAGCAGAAACGACAAAACAAACACCGTTAAATAGCGACGGCGTCTCTCGATCCGGCCAGGAGGGTTCTGACCACAACACCAACGGCTCCAGGCGCCTGCGAGCAGGGCCAGCGACAGCAACAACCAAACGAGATTGAGGAGGAGTTCCAAACAGGCTGTATTTCCTTCCTTCAATTATAAGTGTAAGCGGGGAAAAACTGATATCCGATCCCGCCTATGACCTGCAATCGTTCCGCCGGCGAGGAAGGTGTTCCTCGCCGGCTGACAGCAATCGATAAACTTCGACTTACTTGCCCCGGTCATTGAAGCTGAACAAATCCATCAGGTCTCCGATGGCCGGACTGTTAGTGGGAACATAAGGATTGACGCCGTTCTGGCGAGGATTGGGAAGGTTGTCGCGGCTGCGCTTGGTAAGCGGATCCAGACCCCAATTCGCTTCAATGAACTTGAGAATGGAAACGTGGTCGTTGTACTGGTGGGAGATATGTCCCGGCTTGGTAAATCGAGAGACGACGATCATGGGAATACGCGTCCCGTCCCCAAAATAATCCAGCGCCTGAATGTAGCCGGAGTCGTAATAGCCGCCGCCTTCATCAAAGGTGATAAAGATGGCGGTGCTCTTCCAGAGTTCTGGATTCGCCTGCACTCCGTCCACAATCTTCTTTACGAAACCTTCAAACAGGTCCAGCTTGGACGACGCCGGGTGGCCATCGACGTAGCCGCTCGGCTTGACGAAGGAAACGGCCGGCAGCGTGCCGTTCTGGATGTCGTTATAAAGGTCCACAGTGTCTTGCAGGTGGGCACTGACCACGGCTGGGTTGGTCATGATCGAGGTGGAGTATTGAAAGAAATTGCAGATGTTGCAGTATAGGTCCTCTGCGGTCGCATAGTTCGAATCAGGATTGTTTTTGTAAGTGTTCCATTGGTCGCCGTAGTACTTCCACGATATGTTCTTTTCCAGCAGCGCATCGCCGATATTGCGGACGGTCGAAGGCGGAACGGTGAAGACCGTGCTGCCCGCGCTGGTGTCGGTCGAGGCGACCACGCCATTGCCGTAGTAGCCAGGGTTGTAGTTGTTCAGCAGATAGAAGTGGCCTGGGTCGCACTTTGGATTCACTTTATACGGAAGCGAACTCAGGTAATCCAGCACGGAGCCGACGCCGGGAGCATCCGAGTCGGAGCAGTTGGAGTAACTGCCCCCGCCGTAAGATGCAGAACCATACGAGCCGCCTCCGTAGCCGTCTTGTATCCACCAGTTGTTGGTGCCGGGCTGGGCATTGGGGTTTTCGATTTCATTCACAACGCCAGCGTTCGGCGTTCCGGCTGCAACCAGTTGGTTCTCTGGCGGGCGCTGAGGCTGGCCGTGTCCATCGCTGTACCAGATCATGTCTCCCGTTCCCAGCATAATGTGGTTCGGGCCCGTTCCGCCCATCACGCCCTGGTGATAGTTGTCGCTCATCGCGTAGTTGTTGGCCAAGTAGGTCAGGTATGGAGCATCGCCCTGCTGCACGTTGTAAAAGCCCATCGACGCCGGACCTTCGCCAGTCGTCGCTTCCGTAAAAGGCTTGGGCTGCGGCTTGCCGTTCTCGTTCGAGCCAACATTGATTTCCACCCATGGGAACAGGTCGGACTTGCATCCGCTCGGGTTCCACTGCGTTGCGTAGTCCGTGTTGCAGTCGGTCTGCTGCCGCATCTGGTAAAAGCGATGCACCGGGCTGGCCGCATAAGCATCGTAGGGAACGCCCGGAGTCAGTTGGAATGGCCCCGGAGGCAGGTCGTTATAGTTCAGCACGCGGGTATCTGGCGTGCCGCCCTTCAAACCTGTACCGCCCGTGGTCAGATATTCGTAATAAGAATCGGGCAGGCCATTTTCAAGCGCCTTGGCTTCGGCAATGGTCGAAATGTAAGGCTTCGTCGGTCCACCGGCCAACGGCACCGGCAGCAATGGATAAATTGACTTGTTCATCGGGCTTTGTTCGTATCCGTCGCGATTTGAATCCACGGCCGTGTATTGACTTGCTATGGAGTAATTCGGCCCCGGAGTGCCGTCCGCGTTGACGATGCCTTTCGACAGCAGATTGTCCACACTCTCGCCGCGTTTGGGCTTATAAGTGGCGAAGACGTGATCGAAGCTGCGGTTTTCGCCGATGATGACGATAACGTGCTTGATCGGCGTGCGGGTACGGTTGCTGGGCCGATTGTCGTTATCTTGCGCGTAGGCGGCGATGGAGCAGCTCGCGAACATTTGCAGGCCAGCAAGAAACACTGCGCTGCATTTCAGAGACCAACTGTGGGAATTGAACCTGTTTCGTTGCATGAGGGCGGGTCCTTTTGAGGAGAGATGGCGTCGCGTTCGCAACCCGAAATCGGCTGCATGCGCGACGCCTCAAACCTACCCGTCCAATATTTTTTTCCCTTGAAGTTCTGAAAAATTGACGTTGAATGTTCTGTGAAGAACAGCGACAAACTTTCCGGTCCGGGGTCAGCGTTCCGGATCTACTCCAGCGCCTTCTTTACGGCATCGGTCAAATACTTCAACCCTGCTTCAACATCCTTGCCAAGATGAGCGCGCAACGCGCGGCGTCCGCGTTGCTGCAACACGCTCAAATCGCCCGCAGCCTGGGCATCGATGACCACGCCGAATGTGTATTTCTGATCCGGAATG
This sequence comes from Acidobacteriota bacterium, assembly GCA_021798735.1. GTDB lineage: Bacteria > Acidobacteriota > Terriglobia > Terriglobales > Acidobacteriaceae > JAKAAZ01. The sequence goes on from JAJZCA010000324.1 coordinate 4,104, forward strand.
GCAAGGTCTTGGGCGTGCTCGCCGGTAATCTGGAGAAACACGCCGGTGTTGGGGCCGCCTTTGTAATCCTGCCCGGTGGAGTGCAAAAAACGCGGGCCAAAGCCGAGACAGGTGGCGACTTTCTTGCTGTCGCGGACTTTGTGGCGCAGTTGTTGCAGGGTCTTTTCGTGCTCGCGATCGCGCTGGATGAAGCCGAGC
>JAJZCA010000325.1 GCA_021798735.1 Acidobacteriota bacterium
CTGAAATCAGGTCCGTTCATAGCGAGGGCGGCGATAAGTTGCAGGTCACACACCAAGGCGCGCGGTGGCAGATCGACGCCATAAATCACCACGCATACACAGTACAACTTTCATGACCCATTTTCTGCTCGTTAACCAGTAGCGGGAAGTGAACCGCCGATTTCTGGAGCGCTGTCTGGTTCACTCCCGCGCAACCTGCGGACTGTATAACCACGATAGGACACCGATGGACCGAAAGAGTTTGCAGCTGCAGAAATCGCTTTGCACCCTCACATATGCAGTTCTGTTTGCGTACGGCAGTTTTGCTTTTCCGCAGTTGGTGAGTCGCCCCAATCAAAGCTCGTTGGTGATGATAGAAAACGCAGTCCAGAGCGGAAACTATGACCAAGCGATCCAATTAAGCCATGCCGCCTTAGAACAATCACCGCAGGACTATAGGCTGTGGACACTTCGCGCCATGGCATTCGAAGGACTAAAGAAACCCGCGCTTGCTCTAACAGACTACAAGCACGCAATACGCCTTCGCCCGGACTATATTCCGGCCCTAGAAGGCGCCGTGCAGATAGAATACATGGAGAATAGCAGTACGGCTAAGCCGCTACTAGAGCATTTACTGGCGTTGGATCCTGTCAATCCGACAGTGCATGCTATGCTAGCGGTGATAGATGCTAGGACGCAAGACTGCCACGAAGCGGTCGATAACTTCAGAAAAGCATCTAGTGTGATCACTTCACAGGTAAGTGCTCTGACATTGTATGCTTCCTGCCTGGTGAGCATGGACAAGTTTGAGGATGCTATTCCCGTGCTGCAGAACATTGCAACACTGGACCCCAATATAACGGTAGCTCGTTACAACCTCGCTTTGGCCCAATGGAACGCGGGTCATCCGGAGGCAGCTTATGAAACTCTGGAGCCCATGATCCAGTCCGGAGTTACGGATGAAGATATCTTGACGCTCGCCGCGGACATAGAGGAGTCGACGCAAAATACTTCAAAAGCGGTTGAATTGCTTAGGAAAGCAATCCTTGCGAACCCAAAAACGATCGAGGCCTATTTGCACTTCGCTATGCTCTCGAGTAGCCATAAATCTTATCAAGTTGGGATCGACATTCTGAGCGCGGGTCTGACGCAGATGCCCAGTGAGGCGCGGCTTTACATGGCGCGCGGGATTCTTTATGCGCAATTGAGGAGTATGCCTGAGGCAATGGATGACTTTGCCAATGCGGAACGATTCGATCCGAGCCTTTCCTTCCTCGGAACGGCTGAAGGCGTCGCCGAAACGCAAATGTATAAGTTCCCGGACGCTATTACGAAGTTTCGCGCCCAGGTCAAGAAAAGCCCGAAAGATGCCCTAAGTCAATACCTGCTTGCCGAGGCACTTTCGCATGAAAGGAAGCCAGATAATAGCTCTGAATCTCAACAGGCGATCGAGGCGGCCAAACATGCCTTAAAACTTGATCCCCAATTAATGGGCGCTCGCAATCTCTTGGCTGGTCTTTATCTCCAGTCGGGTAAGACTGACCTGGCAATCGAACAATGTGAGATCGCCCTGAAATCCGACCCTGATGACCAGGAGGCCTTATACCATCTGATCCTGGCGCTTCGAGCAACTGACAGGAAATCGGAAATTCCAGCGCTGACAAAGCGATTGATTGCTTTGCGTCGGGTAGACCGGATAGGATCTCCGCACATGAGTTATCGGCTGATAGAGGTTCCAGAAAAATCTAATAGTACAACCTCGATTTCTCCGGGCAATCCATGACGGCGAGTATCGTGGGCGGTGTTAGAAGCTCGCACGAAACAACAACATCTTTGTCGTCCACCATGCAACTCGAATTGTACGAGAGATTACCTCGAAATCTATGCGCCAGAAGGAGTCCGATGTCAACACTAGAACGCCGCGCATTTCTTAAACTGCTGGGTGCAACTGGACTTACCAGCGCGATTGACACGACAAGGGCGCTGCATACCAAGAGCGGACCTGCATTGCCGCAGGGCAAGTATCTCCCCGGAAAAATACCCAATGAATATTCCTTGTTTCTACCTGGAGAACAAGAAGCACTCCAGTCCCCGCCAGCGGTCATTCAATTTTCCGACAGCAACGTGTTGGCCAAGGCTGGAGCGCAATCTATTCAATTGCAAATCGGCGAACAAATCGATGGCTGGCGATTGTTGCACATGAGCGAAATTAACGGGACCGTGACGGCGGTCTTTGAAAAACATGTCACCCATCGTGGCGCAATTGCCTATGTTACAGAGCAAGGTGGCACCATCGCCTTGATTCCCAAGCAGATCGGCGACATTTCCAAAATCCGCCCGCGTCCGACCGACTCTCCTGACGGAATACGGCTGGAACGTTCTTATAAAGAGGGGCCTCAGCCGGACCTTGTCGGCCAATACATTCTGCAATCCGCGGAGGACCCTTCTTACGAGAACGTATCTGCGCTCGGTGCGGAGTATATCGGATACACTCTGGTGGCGAACGAAGAGGCCGGTCCGCTCAAGTCGCTGTTCTTGGATGCCAGCGGCAGGTCCCGCGAGCTTCGCGATCGTCCCGCCGGAGAGGGCCTGTGGGCGCCAGACAAGGTCCAGCCTGTGTTCGATCCCGTGGCGCTTGCGCCTTGGGAATACCCGCAAATCTACGAGTACGTCGCCGGCTACAGCAAGCGGACCATGCTGGGCGGATATTTGCCGGTTGCCGATATTGCCGTGTGGAATCCAAAATATCAGGCTGGGTATGAAGCCATAGTTCTATTGCCCCCAGGTACGGACGCGTCGCCCATGGCGCACGTGCGCTTCCTAGTGCCAAATGGCTATGCAACTTTCGGCGGACCTATTTCACGGGATGCGGATGGTCGAGTATTTGTCGATCGATATTGGAATGCGTCTCCGGCGACTTTCTATGCAGCGCTCGCCGGCATATGGAACCGGTGGCATCGCTTGTATGAGGACAATATGCCGGTGGAGATACCGGATCCATGGCTGCTCGACGCGGCGCGCGCTGGGATTACGCTCTCCATGTGTAGTTATCGTGGCCTGAAACCGACCTACCAAATTGGCGAGGGCTTCTACACAAAAATTCCAGAACGAAGCCATGCTCTGTTCCCCGTTGCCCAATATGAATTTATCTGGGCACACCAGTTATGGAACCTGACGGAGCAAAGCGATGCGTACTTCCAATATTATCTGGACAACTACATCCTTCCCGATGGGAACTTTCTCTACAATACGCAAGACCAGGTCGAAGCGCCGCTCAATGCAGGAGTCTTCCTGGCGAATTCCGCGCGGGCTTACTTCTATACGCGCGACCTTCCGGCCCTCGAAAAACGACTACCTGTTTTGCGGCGCATGACGGATTACGTGCTGGCCCGATACCAGTACAGCAAGACGCACTATGCTCCGAACGACCGTCGCTACGGACTTATCTGGGGTTCGCCGGAAGCTGACTTCGGGGACCCGAATAACGACTTCCCCGATTCGCATCCGTACTACTATCAAAATGCCTCGTGGATTTGGCGTGGCTTGACGGAACAGGTCCGATGCCTGCGGGCCGCCGCGCAACAAGCCTCAAAACAGGAGTACGAGGCGGAAGCGGAAAAACTGGATGCGATCGCCCAGGAGATGCGCCGGAACATTCAGCGCTCGCTGGAGGCTACGCTCCAGATGTGCGACACGAAAATGAAGGCGGCGGGCATCACGCCCTTTACACCCTACGATGTCTCGCGCAGCCCGCAAGAGCTTTCCGGCTACGAGAATCATCGTTTTATGGAAGACTGGTTTACTTCCGACTGGGGCATTCCAGCGCTCGACCTTGGCCACCTGAAGCACAGGGTCCTTGCCGAGGAGCAGATATTGCAGCTCGGTACGAATGGCCGCGTGCCCCTCACGTCCAACTTCATGGCCCATGGAACGCTTTCTGTACACATCCGGCAGCCGGATTACCGCCCCTTTCTGCTTGCCTTGTACGGATTGGTTTGCTTTGCCGCGGACTCTGGAAACCGGTATTCACCGGAAGATGCCTACATACCCGGTGGAAGACCCGATAGGGGCAACCCGTCTTTCTCTTCGGCTGTCGTGAACAGTGTTTTGCAGCCTGCGCTCGGCCTTCGCTGGTTGCTATGCTACGAAGAAAACGACCAGGACATCTGCCATCTGCAAAAGGCCGCTCCCAAACATTGGTTCCAGCAGGGAGAAACCATCTCCGTGCGCAATTGCCCCACCCGTTTTGGCGCAATTCAATGGTCCACCAAGGCCGTTGCAGGCCGTCAATGGAAGGTCACGCTCGATGTCCCC
>JAJZCA010000017.1 GCA_021798735.1 Acidobacteriota bacterium
CACGAGATCCTGTCGGACGGCACCATGTTGTACATCGCCATTGGAATTCTTGGCGCAACCGTGATGCCGCACAACCTATACCTACATTCCGCCATTGTGCAGACGCGGGATTATCCGCGCACATCGAAAGGAAAGAGGGAAGCCATCTTCCTGGCCGGCCTGGATTCCGCCGCTGCATTGACCATGGCACTGTTCGTAAACGCTGCCATTCTGATTGTTGCGGCCGCGGTGTTCCATCGCAGCGGGCACAACGGAGTGGCCGAAATCGGCGACGCGTACAAATTGCTGACTCCGCTGCTTGGCGTCGCGGGAGCGAGCACCATGTTTGCGGTCGCGCTGCTGGCCTCCGGGCAAAACTCGACCCTGACAGGAACGCTTGCCGGCCAGGTGGTCATGGAGGGCTTTCTTCACCTCCGCCTGGCTCCCTGGAAGCGGCGACTGCTGACCCGTCTGCTCGCGATTGTTCCGACCATCCTTGTGACGGCATTATGGGGCATGTCTGGCACGGCGCGATTGCTGATCCTGAGCCAGGTAATTCTGAGTATGCAATTGAGCTTCGCTGTATTTCCCCTGATCGCGTTCACCAGCGATCCCAAGAAGATGGGAGAGTTCGTCAATCGATCCTGGCTTCGAATTCTCGGATGGGCCTCCGCTATCTTTATCGCAGGCCTGAACGGATGGCTGCTGGTGCAGATTGTCCTGGGACATTCCTAGCATTACAACGTTAAGTATTACAGGCCGTCTGAATGGCCCACTGCTGCCCCGCAGTAAGCGCAGTAGCCTGTCCACGCGAAGAGCAAGTATTGGATTTCACGCCGGGTCCCTGACAGGGTCCACCCAGAAGTTTTTTTTACGGCGCAAAGTTTCCAGGGTCAGGAAGGAGTGCGCCAGCATCACCAGGGTCACATGATGGTGCCAGCCGTTCCAGCTCCTTCCTTCGTAATGATCCAGGCCAAGCTCTTCCTTCAACTGGCGGTAGTCTTGTTCGATCTTCCACCTGCACTTGGCGATGCGCACCAGGCGGCGCAGTGTGTAGTTCGCCGGCAGATCGCAGAAGAAGTATTGGATCGGTTCCTTCTCCGCTTCCGGCCACTCCGCCAGCAGCCAGATTTCCTTGTGCGGCGGACCTCCAGCGACAAATCCGTGGGACGCCTGTACCCGCAGAGCGAGGAAGCGTGACTCCAACCAGCCTTTGGTTCCCTCGCGCCAACGGACCTTCTTCCAGCCTTTGGCCTGCAGCGCCACGTCCTTCACCGAACTCGGCCTTTGCTCCCCGTAGTCCCACTTCTTCGGCGGAGCGCCGCGACCGCTATATTCCGGCACTTCGATCCTGGGGGCTTTGGCCCAAACTCCGGTTTGCGGCGCGATGCCCACGGCGTAACGCAGACCTCGCTCTTCCAATCCATCGCGAAACTCCGTTGTCTCGCCGTATCCCGCATCGCCAAGCACAATCCGATCCGGCAAGCCCCAACCTCGCGCTTGATCGAGCAGTTCCAGCGCCAATTCCCACTTCTTCTTAAAGACAACTTCTTCGGGAACCCCGGCCGCCTGACGCCTCTCCGGGTCTTTCGCCCAGGCCTCCGGCAGATACAATCGCCAGCCCAGCACCGCATTTCCCTGCTCGCCCACATGGTGCAGGCTCACCGCGACCTGGCAATTGCCGGTCTTGCCCAGCGTCCCGGAATACTGTCGATCCACGCCCACGGAATCCTCGCCTTGCTTGGGAAACCCGGTGTCGTCCACCACCCACGCCGCATCCGGTTCCAGCTCCGCAGTCATCCGCTTTCCCAGCCGCGCCCAGACTTCCTGCCACTGCCAAGGGCTCTGCCCGACGAACTGTTGCATGGCCTGCACATTGCCATCCGGCAGACGGGCGGCCATCGGCCCGATCGATTTTCGCTCCCCGTCCTGCAGCAGGCCGCGCACGTACAGTTCGCCCCAATGCCGCCGTTCGCTGCGGCCGATCGGCTCCAGCAAATCCAGCAGGAACCGCTCCAACCGCTGACGAGATCTGGCGATCTGATTCTCGGTCATGCCCGAGCGTATCAGCGTCAAAACAGGAATGTCAAAACTTAACGTTGTAATATTAGGTCGTGCCCATGAGAATTCCGGAATGAGAATAAGACCAGGGTGGAGTGCTTCTATGAAAAAGATTATTGTTCTTTGCTTGCTGCTCGTTGCCGGTATCGTGCCTGCGCGAGCTTTCGATTCGGGAGTCTTTACGAGTGTGCGGGCGTCGCATGACGTCACATTGCAAACCAACCCCAAGTCAGCCTTCTGGCAGGGGGGTGAGCCGATTTATCTTGTCAACGACAACTGGGGGAAACCTGTTCCTGGCTATCGGACCGCGGTTTACTCTCGCTGGACGAAAGACAGTCTCTATCTTCTTTATGTTTGTCCGTATGAGAAGCTGCATCTGAAGCCGAACCCGAGTACGACGACGGAGACGAACCAGCTTTGGAATTGGGATGTGGCTGAGATTTTTATCGGCTCGGATTTCAAGAATATTCGCCGGTATAAGGAGTTCGAGATATCGCCGCAGGGTGAGTGGGTGGACCTGGATATCAATCTGGATAATCCTCGCCATGAAGATGGGTGGAAATGGAACTCTGGCATCCAGGTGAAGGCGCGGATCGATCGCCAACACAAGATCTGGTATGGCGCCATGAGGATTCCGTTGGTTGCGATTGACCCGCAAGCTGCGCACACGGGAACGATGTTTCGCGTGAATTTGTTCCGGATGCAGGGGCCGCCCGAGGAGCAAAAGTCGCTCACGTGGCAGCCTACGATGAAGGCAACGTTCCACGTGCCGGAGCATTTTGGACGACTGGTACTCGCTGACGCTCGCTGAAGTTCGCGATCGGTTCGCGCAAGCGATAGCACGCGATGATCAATCGGGTACGCGCCATCGCGTATCCGCGCGTCACCTTGAAAAAATTCGGGAGCGGCAGATTCGATGAGCAAGCAGCGAACGATGCGAGGTGGGCACGCAATTCGTGCCGAGCTAGCGAAAGGCCCGAGCGGTCGAGTGCTTTGTCGTTGGTGCGGGTTGGAAGTGCAGGGTCGGCGGCATACGTTTTGCAGCGACTGGTGCGTGCATGAATGGCGGCTGCGGACGGACCCCGGCTATCTGCGCGAGCAGGTTTTTGCGCGCGACCGTGGGCGTTGTGCGCTGTGTCATATCTATTCGGAGGAGGCGTTCCGGCGCTTGAAGCGTGCTCGCGGGGCCAATCGAAAAACGATGTTGGCGTATTGGGGCCTGAAGACCGTGAATCGGAAAAGCCTGTGGGACGCAGACCATATTGTTCCGGTGTGTGAGGGCGGAGGCGAATGCGACCTGGAAAATATTCGCACACTATGTTTGGCCTGCCACAAGGATGAGACGTACCAGTTGCGACTTCGGTTGCGGAAGCTTGCGAGGATCGCGAGCTGACTTGCCGCGAGGTGAAGAAACCGCAGATCCTTTTATTACGCTTCGGTCGGGGCGCCAATTTTGTTCATTGGCGTGTGCTGCCTTCATCCCAGGTTAGCTTCGCGAACCTGGGGCACCGGGCGCATGTTTGAAACAATCTATAGCTTGTAGGCGGCCTTGGCCAGGCGGTAGGCGAGGTCGAGAGCTACTTCATGCGCTTCGTCTTCCTGCAGGCGATGATCGGCAACCAACGTAGCCAGATAGGCACAATCCACGCGGCGGGCCACATCGTGGCGGGCCGGGATGGAGAGGAAGGCGCGGGTGTCGTCGTTGAATCCGACGGTGTTGTAGAAGCCGGCGGTCTCGGTGGTGGATTCGCGAAAGCGGCGCATTCCCTCCGGGCTGTCGTAAAACCACCAGGGTGGTCCGAGCTTCAGGCAGGGATAGTGACCGGCGAGCGGGGCGAGTTCGCGGCTGTACGTGGATTCATCCAGGGTGAAAAGAATGATGGTCAAGTTGGAGTGATTGCCGACGCGCTGCAGCAGCGGGTGGAGGTCATGGACATAGTCGGTCTGGGTGGGGATGTCGGCACCCATGTCGCGGCCAAACCGGTTGTAGATGGTCTGATTGTGATTGCGAAAGCTACCGGGATGGATCTGCATGACCAGGCCATCGTCGAGGCTCATCAACGCCATCTCTGTGAGCATTTGCGCGCGAAAGAGTTCTCGATCGGCGTCGGTCGAGGAGCCGGAAAGAACGCGATGGAACAGATGGGACGCGCTGTCGGGATCCAAGTCGGCGGTGGCCGGAGTGGGATGGCCGTGGTCGGTCGCGGTGCAGCCAAGGGTGCGAAAACGCTGGCGAGTGGCACGCAGCGCAGCGAGATAGCCGATCCATTGCGAAGTGTCTTCTTTGGTCGATGCACCCAATTGCTGAACATTATTTAAGAAGCCATCAAAGTCCGGATCGACTACGGGATCCGGCCGAAAAGTGGGGATGACTTTGCCTGGCCAGCCGGAGTCTCGCAAAGCGAGATGATGGATCAAAGGGTCGAGAGGCGAATTTGTAGTTGCCAGCACCTCGATACGGAATTGCTCAAACAAGGCACGCGGACGAAACTCCGGCTGTGCCAGCTTTTCCTGGATTCCATCGTAATAGTCGTCTGCGGTTTCAGGAGACAGAGGGACCTTCAGTCCGAACATCTCGCGGAAGCAATAGTCCAGCCAGAGCCGCGTGGGGGTACCTCGAAACAGATAGTAGTGCTTGGCAAACAGGCGCCACACGCCGCGCGGATTCGCGATGGGGTGTTCGCCGATGCCGAGATGCTCGAGGGGAATCCCCTGGCTGTAGAGCATGCGGAAAATATAGTGGTCGGGCTGAATCAGGAGCGTGGCTGGGTCGGGAAATGGCCGGTTGTCGGCAAACCATTTGGCCTCCGTGTGACCGTGCGGACTGATGATGGGCAGATCCTTGACGCCAGCGTAGAGGCGGGTTGCAATCGCGCGCGCGGATGGGTCGGCGGGAAACAATCGGTGGGGATGCAACATGGCTAGAAAGTCCCTCCTATCCATAGTAAAACTTTCATCGGGCGGGAATATTGAGTGGAGATAGTTTGCATGGATCCAGCAGCGACGTGAGCGGTAGTGGGCAACATTACAGGCGGTATGTTGATTGTGACGCTGCTGGAATAGGGCCAGGTACAAGGCGAGGAGCAGGAAGGTCACGGGTTTCCTCGCGGATGGTTTGGAAAATATTTCGTTGCAGGCGGTACTCTGTTGTTGGAGACAGGGGGGGCGAATGGCGATGGACGGAATCAAGGGATTGGATGTAGCCGGCAAAGTGGCGGTGGTGGTCGGAGGGACGTCCGGCATTGGGCTGGCGCTGGCATTGGGGCTTGCGGCGGCGGGCGCGGATGTCGTGGCGACTTCTCGCCGGGCCGAGCAGGTGGAAGAAACCGCGGAGCAGATTGAAGCTCTTGGGCGGCGGGCGCTGGCGATTACCTCCGACGTAGCGGATCGCGCATCCCTGGAACATCTACTCGACGAGACTACTTCCGTGCTGGGCGACGTGGATATTCTGGTGAACTGCGCAGGCACAACGAAGCGCACGCCGACGCTGGACATGGATGAAGCTACCTGGCAGAAGATTCTCGACACCAATCTGACGGGGACGCTGCGGTCGTGCCAGGTGTTCGGGCGGCATATGGTGGGGCGCGGACGCGGTCGCATCATTAACATCGCCTCGCTGACGAGCTTTGTTGCTTTCTATGAGGTGGCGGCGTATGCCGCGAGCAAGGGCGGCGTGGCTTCGCTGACAAAATCGTTGGCGATTGAATGGGCGCGTCACGGTGTGACTGTGAATGCGATTGCTCCGGGAGTTTTCCGCACACCGCTGAATGCAGAATTACTGGATAGCACCGGGCGCGGACAAGAACTGTTGTTGCGAACTCCCATGGGAAGGTTTGGCAAGGTGGAGGAGTTGGTGGGAGCGGCGATTTACCTGGCGTCGGATGCAGCTTCGTTTGTTACGGGAGAGATTCTCGTTGTGGATGGAGGGTTCCTGGCGAGCGCAGTGAACCAGTAGGCGCGAACGACTCGGCGAAAGAGTTTCTCTGCCGGCATAGAGAGAAGCCCGTCATTTTTCTGGGAGACGGGCGCTGGTTGAGGCGACCGAAACCGCAGGTCCCTTCACTCGTTGCGCGCGGTCGGGATGACAATTCTTTTTACTCATCAAGCGTCGCCGCGACGACAAGGCTTGAATTGACCACCATCGAGCCCTTTCAGTTTTCAGCGCGGATGATGTTTTCGCGATGCAGCCTTATGCGTGCTTGCCGGAGCGCGTGGAGTGGACCCAGTGCCAGATGGAAAATGCGCTGGCGATGAGGCATAGGGCGATGAAGACCACCATGCTCCAGACAAACACGGGAGACTTGGCAATATGCAGCACGGTGGCGCCGAACTTCACCGCCAGTATCCCAAGAAAGGTAAATCGGATGGCGCGAGAGATAAAATTGATGGCAGCCAAGCGCCACAAGGAGTAGCCGAGCGCGCTGGCGGAGGCAATGACCATGGTGAAGGGGAAGGGCGGCGGCGCGAGACAGCCGATGGCAACGGCAACCCCGGAGCGATCGCCAATTTTTTTCTTCAGCTTGTCGAATTGTTTTTGACCGGCGACTCTGCGAATGCCTTCTTCGCCGAATTTGCGGGCAACCTTGGAAAGCAAAATAACTCCGACGGTCGAACCGCAGGCGGCGGAGAGGACGTAGACGATCAGTCCGGCATGGTTGCGCGCGATGAGGCCAACCACAAGCAAGTCGTTTCCGAAAGGAAGCACGAGGAACGAGGAGTCGAGAATGCCGAGGACAAACGGGCCAAGATAACCAAGGTGAAACAGAAAATGAAGAAACGGGCGAAGCGCATGCGTCATGAAAGACTCTTTCTTCGAAGCGAACGATCAACCGCAAACTGCAAGTCGATGAGATTCAAGCGGAGTGCGAGAGGCTGTTTCTGCCGGTGGATTCTATTGTGTACCGCGGAGAGGTTCCTTTGTAGTACTTGGGGTTGTGCGGCATGAATTTCGGTTGCCAGGCGAGCGATTTGTCTGTCGCTACACCCAGGGGAAGCGAGTAAGCACGGGCGTTTTGGGCATCTGAGCGCGAAAAATCTACTTTTTTTAGAAAGTGTTTTCCCGTTGCAGTGGAATTTGGAATCCTATGCATGAGTTGTGCGCGGACGCTCAAGGCCACTAGAATCGAAGTTCTACCATGATGGCAGAGAATTCAATCGACAACCGAACAGAGACGCCAGCCGAAGCCCTGAGTGTGGCATGGCAGAAGACGGAGTTGGCGCGGCATCCGAAGCGCCCGTATCCGATGGAATTTATCCAGTCGTTATTTACGGATTTCAGCGAGATTCACGGCGATCGGTCCTTTGGCGACGATCTCGCGATGGCGTGCGGGATGGCCCGCTTCCATGACGAGCCGGTGATGGTGATTGCGAACGTCAAGGGACGCACGACCAAAGAGAAGGTTGCGCGCAATTTCGGCATGCCGAATCCTGAAGGCTACCGCAAGGCGCTGCGGGCGATGAAATTTGCCGAGAAATTCGGTCGGCCCGTGTTTACGTTCATCGATTTGATTGGCGCCAACCCCGGTCTTGGCGCGGAGGAACGAGGACAGGCGGAAGCTATTGCGCGTAACCTGCGGGAGATGGCGCGGCTGCGGGTCCCGATTCTGGCGACGATCACCGGCGAAGGCGGTTCGGGCGGAGCGTTGGCGCTGGCGGTTGCGGATCGAGTGTTGATGCTGGAGAACGCGGTGTACTCGGTGATTTCACCCGAGGCGTGCGCTTCCATCATGTGGCGGGACGCGAGCAAGCGAGCTTTGGCGGCAGAAGCGCTGCGGACAAATTCCGAAAGCGTTTTGCGGCTGGGTTGCGTGGATGCGATCGTTCCGGAACCGCAGGGCGGCGCGCAAAACGATCCGGAGCAGGCGATCAAGTTTCTCGATGAAGCGCTGCAGCAGCATTTCAGCGACCTGAAAAAGCTTGCGACGGATGAGCTGGTGCGGGATCGGATCTTAAAGTTTCGCAACATGGCACGATTTTTTACCGAAGGATGAACGGTGCTCACAGGCAGCAGGCGCAGGCTTTCCGTTGGCTGTACAGTTAGGTACGGACGGGCTGTTGCCAGAGCTCGTCCCGACATGTCTATGACCGCCTGTTGTTCCTTGGACTGGCTGCCACAATCCCGGGTCTCAAAAGCGAGAAGGGCACCCGCATCTGGAGTAGGGGTATGAGTCTGCTGCGAGGTCCGGGTCGCGGACGCGCTTTTTTCCGGTTTCTGGGCGCAGCGGGCTGGCTGCTGGTTGCCTACTACCTGGCGAATCGGGCCGCCCATGGCTTCAGTCGCGGGGCAGCGTTTCCTCTGATCCGCAATCTTTTCCAAGTCTTTATTCTGACGGTTGGCTTTGGATACATGGAATTGGCCTGGGACCGCAGCCGCGAGCCGATGAAGGTCATGGGGCTGCCGAGGAGGCCGGGGGGCGTGCGCGAGTTTGGATTGGGCGCGGCGCTGGGCTGGGGAATGGTGACGGTCGTCCTGCTGATCGTCGCGCTGGGCGGGCATTTCTATGTGCAACTCTGGACGGCCCCGCGGGCGTGGGGTTTGCTGGTTCTGCAACTTTTGACACTGGCTGCGGGCGCACTCGCGGGCGAGATCGCGTTCCGAGGATATCCCTTCCAAAAACTGATGGAAGCAGTGGGGCCGTTCAGCGCGACGATTCTGGCCGCAATTTTTTTCGGCGTGCTGCGTGTGACCACTCCCGGCTCGACTCCGACAGCGGTGTGGATCAGCGCGGTAGCAGCGGTGCTGTTATCTGTGGCGTATCTGCGCACGCATGCGTTGTGGCTGTGCTGGGGGCTGCATTTTGCGTGGACAGCGAGTATCGGCATTCTCTTTGGGCAACCGCTGGCAGGCAGCCGGCAGGTTTCGAGCGTGATCCACACCTACGCCGATGGACCGACCTGGCTGACCGGGGGAGAGTTTGGCCCGGAAGGCAGCTTGATTACATTGATCGTGTTGTGGGTGGGGCTATATTTTCTGGTGCGGATGACCCGCGACCTGGCATGGAAATACAGTCAGCCGGAAATCACGCCAGCCGGCATTCCGATGGACCTTGGCCATCCAATGCATCCAGCACCGCCCGCGGCGGCGTCCGCGCCACTGGCTGAGGCACCCAAGGCTGGGCTGGTGCAGATTGCGCCGATGAATGCAACGAGTCCCGCGAGCCAGGAAACTGCGGAAGGTACCCCTCCGATGTCTTCTCGAGGGACGAGTGATCGGCAGCTAGGTCTCCCAGCCGATGGCAACGAGGGCTAAAGCATTTCTCCTGTTGCTATAGAGGGAAGATCGTCATTCTGAGCGTAGCGAAGAATCTGGGCATTGGCTTTGATTCGAAAATACCGAGATCCTTCGGTCGCTGCGGCGACCTCAGGATGGTGACTCATCTGGAACCTGCACTCTACACCAATAGGAGAAATGTTATAAAAGTGCAGGCAGCGGCAAGGGGTTGTTGCAGTGGCACTTTGCACTGCTCCGCATCTGACCAAAACGGTGAAATCCTCAATATTTGCAACCGTTTTTGCTTTGAAGCAGTTGGCCATTCCGACGCACATCCGACGCACATTCCTTGTTCCGCGGGATCGGCCAAGCCCTTCGCCGGGTGCCCCATCAATTCAAGCCGTCTTTTGGTTTGAGCGGGATTGAAAAATCTGTCATCCAGGGGATCGGTTCCCTACAGCTTCAGCCGGGACAGGCTGGGAATCTTCGACAGATCGTTGAACAGCACAAAGACCATCAGCAGAATGAAAAAGACGAAGGCGGTTTGATAGACCCGCTCTTTGAGGGTCTCGTTCAAATCGCGCCGCATCACGGATTCAATCAGCAGGAACAGGATCATTCCACCATCCAGGATGGGAATCGGCAGCAGGTTCAAAATGCCAAGTTGAACGCTGATGAATGCCGTCCAGGCCATCATGGGCGACCATCCCGGCAGCGAAACAACGTAGCCGGTTTGGCGCGCGATGCCGACCGGGCCGCTGAGCGTGCGGGCCGACATCTGGTGGGTGACGACACGGCGCAGGATATCCAGCAGTAAAGTCGATTCCTTGACGCATTCGCGGACAGCCTTGGAAAAAGCCTGGGGCAGGGAAAGCCGTTCGATGTGCGACGGCGGTGGATCCGTGTTGAAGCCGATCTGGTAGCGGGGCTGTCCGTCGGGTCCGGTCGCTTTCTCGGGCGTTACCGTTATCGCTGTGGGTTTTCCATTCCGCAGAAGGGAAAGAGTTACAGGGCGGCTGCCGTTTTGTTGCAGGTATAAGATCATCGACGGCAAGGAATGCAACCGTGTGCCATCCACGGCGACGATCTGGTCGCCGGATTTGAGGCCGGCTTTTGCGCCCGGCATATCCGCCTCCACCATGGCGACTTTCAAGGGTGTCTGCTGGATTTCAGGCGTCAATCCCATGTCGCCCAAGGCGAAGTCGTCCGGGTTGGCAGGAGACTTGAGAAACAACGAGGTTTCCTTCTGGGCGCCATTTTGCTGTTGCACCAGGATCGACACGGGGTGGTTCAGGTTCAATACCGACCGCTCGACAACTTGGTCCCAATTGGGATTCTCGACGCCGTCATAACGAACAATGCGATCGCCATGCTGCAACCCGGCCTTTGCAGCGGCGGAATTCGGCACCACGTAGTCCACGACTGCCGGATTGCTGAGGTAGTTTTCAACTTCATTGTGGCCGATATAGACCGCGGTCATCAAAACGATTGCCAGGAGGAAATTGGATACCGGGCCGGCACAGGCAATCAGGATGCGTTGCCAGCGGGGTTTTGAATTCAGGTCGCCGGAGTCGCGCGGCGCTGTTTCCGGTGCGCTGCCACTGCTTACGGGTATCGTGCCATCGCCGCCCAACTCGCCCGCCATTTTCACGTAGCCGCCCAGCGGCAGCAGGCTGATGCGATAGTCGGTGTCGCCGCGGCGGAAGCCGAACAGTCGCTTGCCAAACCCGATGGAGAAGGTCTCAATGCGCACGCCGCAAAGCTTGGCGACGGCAAAATGGCCGAACTCATGTACCAGCACCAACACGCCGAGTACGACTAGCATGGAAACGAGGCTTACAAGCGCAAATGACATGTTGATCTGGGGGTATCCGTTCTCCGGTTTATGCTCTCTGGTCTTTCGCGAGCAGCTCGCGGGCTGTGACTCTTGCCCGTGCGTCCGCATCCAGCACCTCGGCAATGGTTGCGGGATGCCTGTGCGGCGTCTGCTGCAGCACCAGTTCAATTGTACGCGGTATGGCGAGGAAAGAAATGCGTTTCGCCAGGAATGCCTCCACCGCGATTTCATCGGACGCATTCAGCGCGATACAGTGTTCGCCGCCCAGTTCAGCCGCCTCGTAGGCCAGTCGCAGGCAAGGGAAGCGGGCAAGGTCCGGCGGTGAAAAGTCGAGCTCGGCCAGACTGCGCATATCGAAGGTCAGGTCCGAGGGAATGCGCTCCGGATAGGTCAGCGCGTACAGGATCGGCAAACGCATGTCGGTGACGGAAAGCTGCGCCAGAATGCTGCCGTCAATGAATTCCACCAGGGAGTGGATGGTCGATTGCGGATGGACGGTCACGTGGACCGCGCTCGGTGGCAGGTCGAACAATCGGCAGGCCTCAATGATTTCCAGGCCCTTGTTCAGCATGGTGGCGGAATCGATGGTGATGCGCTGGCCCATCACCCAGGTGGGGTGGCGCAATGCCTGCTCCGTGGTGATGCTGGCAAATTGTTCCAGCGGCATGGTGCGAAACGGGCCGCCTGAGGCGGTCAGCCAGATGGCGCGCACTTCCTTCTGTGTGCCGCCCCGCATACATTGATGGATGGCGTTATGTTCGCTGTCGATGGGCAGCAACATCACCTTTCGGCGACGTGCTTCTTCCATGAGGATTTCGCCCGCGGCGACCATGCATTCCTTGTTGGCGACGCCCACCGTTTTGCCCGCCTGAATCGCGGCGTAGGTCGCCTCCAGGCCGGCGACTCCCACAATAGCACTGACCACAAAGTCTACCTTCGGCAAGGTGGCCGCATGGATCGTGCCTGCCGATCCGTAGACGACTTCAATGCCGGTGATGCCGGCCGCGCGCAGCCGCTGGCGCAAATCCTCGGCCAGCGATTCGTCGGCGAGCGACGCCACTTGTGGTCGCCAGCGCCGACACTGCTCAAAGACAATGTCGACATTGCGGCCCGCCGCCAGGCTTGCAACGGTGAAGCGATCCGGATAGCTTTCGACGATGCGAAGCGTGCTCTGACCAATGGAGCCGGTACAACCGAGAATTGCGAGATGTCTCAAGAAATGTCCTGACGTTTAAGCCTGTCATTGTGAGTGCAGCGAAGAATCCAGAGGACGATGGCTCCACTCAGCATGTGAATATACTCTGGATTGTTCGCTCCGCTACGCTCCGTTCAGAATGACTCTCTAGTGCTGTATCTGCTCGACGGCGCTATCGCCGGCTCAATAGGCCTGCCGCAACAGCAGCGCATACCACAAGACTGGCAGGGCCAGCAGCAGCGCGTCAATCCGATCGAGCACGCCGCCGTGGCCTGGCAGCAACGTGCCGGAATCCTTGATGCCCGCGCCGCGTTTGATGGCCGACTCCAGCAGGTCGCCAATCTGTGCCGCCACATTCAGCAAGATCGCCATTCCCACCCAGTACCACCATGGTTGAGCATAGAACAACAGTTCGATCCCGTGGCGATAGAGGCGGCTCCCGGCCAGGACAATTCCCAGACCGGCCGCGACGCTGCCGACCACCGATCCGGCCGCCCCCTCCCACGTCTTTTTCGGGCTCAGCCTGGGGGCCATTCGGTGACGTCCCAGCGATCGCCCAACATACAGCGCCGCAATGTCTCCAGCCCACACCACCACCAGCAGAAACAGTAGCAGGGACGTGCCATTTTCCAGCCCCGTCAACATAGGAGCGAACGCCAGTGGTAACGCAACATAAATGAGCCCAAAGAAACCGGCAGCCGTATCGTGCAATATCCGTTCCATAGGGGACCGCAAGGAGCAAACTCCCAGCAGTACCAGGGCAGAAGTTCCCAGGGTTGCGAGCAGGAACGCCGGCTCCCAATAAACCACAGCAAATAACAGTGCGCAGCAGACCAGTACCAGCCAGCGCGGTACCTTTGCGCCCGATGCGTCCGCCAACACAAGATACTCATAGAGCGCCAGCTCTGCAACGATCCAGGCTGCCAACATCTGCAACCACAACGGACCCCACAGGACCAGTACCAATACCAGCGGAATTAAAATGACCGCCGTAAGAATGCGTTTCATTGCACCGGTTTCTCTTTCAAAATGCCGCCTGCACGGACTGGGGCAGACCTTCACAGTTGGATCGATTGGGTCTGTGGATCATTATCGTATGAATGGGGAAACGCCGCATGGGTTTTCAACGGCCTCGGTCTTTCGCGTCTTCGGCAGATAGAGTTCTGAATCCATTTCCTGGCCAGGGTGGCGTGTGTCTAGTGTGCAAGGATTTGTTCCGGCTCGACGGCCTTCGCTTTCGGGGTGTTGCCAAGGCCGCCGAAGCGACGCTCGCGGCACTGATACTCGCGAATTGCCTCCAGGAAATGCAGCCCGCGGAAGTCGGGCCAAAAGCGCTCTGTCACGTAGATTTCAGAGTAAGCAATCTGCCACAGCAGGAAATTGCTGATGCGCATCTCGCCGCTGGTGCGGATCACCAGGTCCGGATCGGGCATGTGCGCGGTATAGAGCGCCTTGGAGATATGTTGTTCGCTCAATTTTCCCAGCAGTTCTTCGAGAGATAGCTGGCCGCTCCACTCGGCGGCAATCTTGCTGAGCGCATCCCGAACGGCATCGACAATCTCAACCCGCGCCCCGTAATTTAACGCCAGAGTCAGCGTAGTGCCGGTATTGCGCGCTGTCTGCTCGGCTGCCCATTGCATCGTTTCCTGCACTTCCTGCGGCAGATCTTTGATTCGCCCGATATAGGCGATGCGGACATTGTTTTCGTTCATCCGCTTCACATTGTTGACCAGATAGGTGCGCAGGAGTCGCATCAGAAAGCTGACTTCGGTCTCTGGGCGGCGCAGATTGTTTTCCAGCGAGAATGCGTAAAGCGTGAGCCACGGCAGATCAATACGCGAAGCCGTCTCGACTACGTATTGCACCGACTCCGCGCCCTGTTGATGGCCTAAGAATCGCTGCAACCGCCGCTGGCCCGCCCATCGCCCATTGCCGTCCATGATGATGGCGACGTGCTTCGGCAATTGTTCCGGATCCAGTTGCCGATACATGGCAAGTTCGTCCTTGGACAATTCGTTAATGCGGCTGAGAGCGGTGACGGTGGACAAGGGGAAACACCTCAACTTGTTTCGACCGTAGCATAGTGCGAAGAGGGGTCGCAAATAGGATGCGGCCAGACCTGCTGGCAGCCACGATTTCTGCGTAAATTGTCGTGGCTGTCCGTGTTTGGGACGTCTTGCTAGACCTGCTGGGGGAGCAGATCCTAGGCCGTCCGGCGGCCGCCGTTCGCCATTTCCCGAATATGGCCCAGCACCATGGCGCGGTGCAAGTTGTCGAGCCCCGAGGCCCATTGTGCGATTTCCGACAGGAAAGGATCTTCCATCATGGCTGCAATTTCGCGCTCGCGCTCATACCGCGCATCATGCACCATCTCACACATGGAAACTTCCAGGGCATTTGCCAGTCGCTGCAGCGACGTCAAGGTTGGCATCGCACGACCATTCTCAATCTTCGAGATGTAGGTGCGCGGGACCTCCAGCCGGGCTGCAAGTTGCCGTTGACTTAAGTGCCGGGCATTGCGAATTTCTCGTAAACGCACGGCGACTTTGGTTTGCCGGTTTCCCGGCGCTCGCGTCCCCATTACCTCGACGGGCGAGGACATCACTGGTTCCGGTTCTGCGACTTCCAGGGGTTTGTGGCAGCGTCGACACAGCATATTACTGGTGCTGAATTGCACCAAGCTGCAGCGGTCGCAACGTAGAACCTCCCTTGAAGCAACGGGAGCCATCATAGTTGCCATAAATTAATTTACGGAGGCCAGAGCTGACATCCGTTGCATGCGTACTGCATGCTTCTCTTGATAAGTTGCTGGTTTTTCAGCAACTTGTCAAGCTAAAAATGAAGAAAAGCCTTAGATGGCCAAAAATAACCGGAAAACGCCCCAGTTTTCGTGGATCATAACAAAGGAGATCCGCCGCATGTCTGAAACAACTTCCAATCCTTTGCCGCAACAGGATTTGTCAGAGCCGCCCCCGAAGGAGGGTGCGAACGCCGCAGGAGCCAACGACCGCGAGGCCGCCTGGCGCTTGCTGAACCAATACACGCAGTCGGCCAGCCTGTTGAAGCACGCGCTCAGCGTGGAGGCGTGTGTGCGAGCCTACGGGGAGCAGCGGGCCGCCGAACTGGGCTTGCCGCCTGAGGAAGCGCGCGCTCTGGTCGACACCTACGCCATTGCCGGCCTTCTACATGATTTCGACTATGAGAAATATCCCTCGCCGGAAGAGCATCCCTGGGTTGGCAATCGCATCCTGACCGAGCAGGGGTGGCCGGAAGAGGTGCGCCACGCCATTCTGGCGCATGCGGAGTATACCCAGACACCCCGCGTCTCTCATCTGGACAAGGTCCTGTTTGCCTGTGACGAGCTGGCTGGATTTTTAACCGCCAACGCCTTAGTGAAGCCAACTAAATCCATTCACGATGTCAATACGCCTTCTGTCCTGAAAAAGATGAAGGACAAAGCCTTCGCCCGCGGAGTCAATCGAGAAGATATCGTGACGGGCGCTGCCGAGCTGGGCGTCGATCTGCCCGATCATATCGCGTTTTGCCTGGCGGCGATGCAGCAGCACGCGGAAGAACTCGGCCTCGCCGGCACTACACCGTAGCCTGGAAAGCTCGAAAAGCGGTCGGCATCGAAGAATCGCCTAATGCTTTCCTGCAAATGGACGATGAATCTGGCAGGAGGATTTACCACATGCTGAGTCCCATCTCAATGCAGTCCATGCCCGTTCAACAGGCCCAGCCAGTCCAGGCCAAGCCCGAGGCTGCCCCCGCAGTGGCGGCAGCTTCGACCCCGTCCGCAAGCCTGCAGCCGGACACCGTCAGCCTCAGTGCGCAAGCCCACGCCGCAGCCGGCCACGACGGTGACGGAGACGGCCACTAAACCGGCCGGAAGCACCAGTACAGTTCAAGCCGCTCAGCGACTCCACCTTGGCTCGCAATGGTGGGGCATTGGGCGTTGTATGCGTGTTTTTTCATAGTTCTTCCATATCGAACGGGTGTATATTCAGTTGATTTCCTTCCGGAGGGTTCTACATGAAGAAATATTTTGCGGAGCTGGTGGGGACGTTCGTCCTGGTATTTGGCGGCGTGGGAAGCGCCGTGTTTGCTGGAAAGCATATCGGCTTTGAGGGCGTCGCTTTTGCATTCGGACTGTCGTTGCTGGCGATGGTCTACACCATCGGGCCAATTTCAGGCTGTCACATCAACCCTGCCGTCACGTTTGGGGTCCTGCTGTCGAGAAAAATCGGCGGTAAGGATGCCGTCATGTATGTCATTGCGCAAATCCTTGGCGCAATTATCGCAGCTTGGCTGATCCTTACGATTGCGCGCGGCATTCCGGGCGGCTATGTCGCCTCGGTCAGCGGTCTGGGCGCCAACGGGTTTGGGATGCATTCTCCCGACCTCTACAGCATGCATGCGGCTTTCCATACGGAAATCATCCTGACTGCGTTCCTGGTGCTGACCGTGCTGGGCGCGACGGACATCAAGGCCCCCGTGGGCTTTGCCGGTCTGGCGATCGGCCTGGTCCTGACCCTAATTCACCTGGTCAGCATTCCTATCGACAACACCTCGGTCAACCCGGCGCGCAGCATCGGGCCGGCTCTGTTTGTCGGTGGCTGGGCGATTCAGCAACTGTGGCTGTTCATCGTCGCGCCCTTGATTGGGGCCGCGATTGCGGCAGGCATTTATGCTGTGATTCGCACTCCCGAGGAACGCGTCATCACCACTCGCACCGCGGAGCGCTCCCTGGGCAGCCAACAGCAGGAACGCGGTCGGCACACGACTTAGCTGGATCGGAACTCGTTGAACGCAACCGCCCATCCTTTGCGAAACAGAGTGTGGGCGCATTGGGTCCGCGTCGCGCCACTCCGTCATAGAGGTTGCCGGAGTGGCTGCATCCGACATCGCCGCAGAATCCGCGCTGCACTCAGAATGGCTCGTTACCGCCAAGAACTCCACAGACTGTAAATCCACTAGCTCTTCGCGCGCAGTTTTTTGGCTCGTCTTCCCACGTGCGCCGGTCTGGGGCGGCCCCAATACCCCGCGATGGCGCCGCCGTAGTGCGTTTCCCAGGTCAGGAGGTCTTCGCCCGACAGGTCATTGACGTGCTGCTCAATCGAGCGCAACTGGGCGGCGGCGCGCTTGATGTCCTCGCCATTGAACCAGCCGAAAGCCGCGATCAAGAGAAGCATGAACGTCGCCCCAGCCCAGAAGCGCCCGTCCATGGTGCGGCCCAGCAGCCACGTGGCCAGCACCGCGCAGATAATCACGACCTGGTAGACGTGGGCGATGCGCTGTTGGATTTCGTCGCGCAGCGAATCGTATTCATGCAGCAATACCTGGACCCGCTCAAAATCGGAGAATCCCCCTGCCTGCTGTTCCGCCATGATGTGCTCCTGACAGATGAGTCTATCGCTCCTCTGCGCGGAACGCTTGCGAGGATTTGCGCATGGTCCCACGGTGTTCTATGCTGAGCAGGCTTCGCTTCTTGCCCTCGCCTATGATCGCGAACAGTTCTCAACCGCCAAACGACTCGCTGCCCAACGTGCTTCCGTCTGGCATGGATACGGCAGGCGAGCGCTTTGTTGCCAATGCAGCCGCCATGAAAGCGTTGCTGGCGGCCTATGGGGCCGAGCAGGCGACGATCCGCCAGGGCGGCGGCGCCAAAGCGATGGAAGCGCAACACAAAAAGCAGCGCCTCACGGTGCGCGAACGCCTCGATCTGCTCCTCGATCCAGGTACAGAGTTCCACGAGCTAAGCATTTACGCCGCGCATGGTATGTATGCCGACTATGGCGGTGCGCCCGCAGCAGGCACAGTGGCCGGCGTGGGCCGGGTCGCGGGTCGTCTCGTCATGGTCATTGCGAATGACGCCACAGTCAAGGCCGGCGCGTTTTTTCCTATGACCGCCAAGAAGGTACTGCGAGCCCAGAATATTGCGATGGAGAACCACATCCCCACGCTCTATCTGGTCGACTCTTCGGGCGTGTTTTTGCCGCTGCAGGAGGATGTCTTCCCGGATCAGGACGATTTCGGACGTGTCTTCCGCAACAACGCAGTCATGTCGGCGCGCGGCATTCCGCAGATGACCGCCATCATGGGCATGTGCGTTGCCGGAGGCGCGTATCTGCCGGTGATGACCGACCACGTATTGATGACCGAAGGCAGCGGATTGTTTCTCGCCGGGCCTGCGCTGGTGCAGGCGGCGATTGGCCAGAAAGTATCGGCGGAAGAATTGGGCGGCGCGACCATGCACGCGGAAATCTCCGGCACCGTCGACTTTAAAGAACCGAACGATCCTCTTTGCATTGCGCGCCTGCGATCCCTGGTTTCCCGACTCGGTCATCATCCCGGGGCGCCGTTCGATCGCGCTGCCTATGACGATGCGACGGATGCCCCAAAATATTCCTCGGAAGATTTGCTTGGCATCGTCAATCCCGATCCCTCCGCCGCGATGCAAAGCTACGATATGCACGCCATCATTGCGCGAATTGTGGATGGTTCGCGCTTTGACGAGTACAAGCCGGACTACGGTCAGACGCTGCTCTGCGGATATGCGCGAATCGGAGGCTTTGCTGTCGGCATCGTCGCCAACCAGAAACTTCATCGCACCCAGATTAGCCATACCGGTGAAAAACACATGGAGTTTGGCGGCGTCATTTATCCGGATTCCGCCGACAAGGCGGCGCGCTTCATTATGGATTGCAATCAGAATTTAATTCCGCTGATTTTTCTGCACGACGTCAATGGATTCATGGTGGGTCGCGATGCGGAATGGAATGGCATCATCCGGTCTGGCGCCAAAATGGTCTCCGCCGTTTCCAATAGCGTGGTGCCGAAAATCTCTGTCATTGTCGGCGGTTCGTTCGGGGCGGGGAACTATGCCATGTGCGGTAAGGCCTACGATCCGCGATTTATTTTTGCGTGGCCAACGGCGAAATACGCCGTAATGAGCGGCGCCTCGGCCGCCAACACATTAGTCGAGGTGCGCATCAAGCAGATGGAGCGCAATGGGCATGCGTTGAGTGACGCGGAAAGGAAAAAACTGTTTGACTCGACCAAGGCGGCCTACGACCAGCAGACCGATCCGCGGTATGCAGCCGCGCGTCTTTGGGTGGATGCGATTATCGATCCCAGAAAGACTCGGGACGTGCTGCGGATGGCCCTCGAAGTTGCCGCGCTCAACCCGGAAGTCCCACGATTCAATCCGGGAATTCTGCAGACATGATGATGTACGAAAACGATGAGCGATCAAATCAAAATCATCGAATGTCCGCGCGATGCCTGGCAGGGATTGCCGAAGCCTATTCCGGCCGACGTGAAGGCCTCCTACCTTCATGACTTGATTGCCGCCGGATTTCAGCACATCGATGCCGTTTCCTTCGTATCTCCAAAAGCTGTGCCGCAAATGGCGGACTCCGAGCAGGTGCTGCGCCTGTTGCAAGCTCCGGAAGACGTGGACATCATCGGCATCGTGGTGAATGAAAAAGGCGCGGAACGTGCCATCGCGACCGAATCCGTGCGTACGCTCGGCTTTCCCTATTCAATCTCGCCGGGCTTTCTCGAACGCAACCAGCATCAAACACCGGAAGAATCTCTCGATGCGCTCGACGCGATTGCGGAACTGGCGTACCAGGCAGGCCTCGACCTGGTCGTCTATATCTCGATGGCCTTTGGCAATCCGTACGGAGATGCATGGAGTCTCGAAGAAGTGGTCGAGGCCTGCAGTTTGCTGACGGAGATGGGCGTCGAGCGGATTTCTTTGGCCGACACGATTGGCGTGGCCGGCCCAGAGCAGATAGCCTCGGTCGTCTCCGCTGTGCTCGCGACCGACGACCGCGTGGAGTATGGCGTGCATCTACATGCCCGCCCAGATGAGGCCCAGATGAAAGTCCTGGCAGCGTATCACGCCGGATGTCGCCGGTTCGACATGGCCATGGGCGGTCTCGGCGGATGCCCTTTCGCGCAGGATGCACTGGTTGGCAACATCGCCACGGAGCAGGCGCTGTCGGCGCTTCGTAGCGTAGGCGCCAAACTGCCGGAACTGGCGACGCTGACAGACCTGCTCACTCGCACCCGGCAAATTGCCGCTGAGTACGGGCCGCTCTTGCAGTAGGGTTTCTCCGTCTACGCTCTATGCTCTTATATCGCAATACGATATAATATTGTTGTGAATGAGCGAACCCGCAAGCAAGACCCCAATCAGTCTTTACATCAAGCCCTTGCATCGTTTCGCCATCAGTTGCGGAAGTTTCTTCTAGTCAGCGAGAATGCCGCCAGCGAAGCCGGCCTGCATCCGCAGCAGCACCAGCTACTGCTGGCAGTCGCCGGCGTGCCGGTCGGCCGGGCACCCTCGATCGCCTATGCAGCCGAAGCCTTGGGACTAAAGCACAATACCGTTGTCGAACTGGTCGATCGATGCGAACAGGAAGGCCTCCTCGATCGTGCAACCGATCATGAGGATGGCCGTCGTGTTTGCCTGCGAACCACGGCCCGCGGTCAAAGAGTGCTCGACCGACTGTCGCAGGTCCATTTGCAGGAGCTGAATCTGCAGGGTCCGCTGCTGATCCAAGCGCTGCAAGACGTTGTGAATGCCAAAAGTCGCAGCCAGCAGCGCTCCAACCGGAAAAGAAATGGATAAGAAATTTGGGATGGCCGAAACTACAGTGACGAGACCCAATCGACGGCGCAGTTCTCGGCTGATTGAGCATCCGCTGCTACGCAAGTACTTTCCCATGGTTTCGGAAGACCTGGCCGCCACGTATACGCGCGATCTGCATAAATGGCTTCTCATCGCACCCATCATCGGCGTCGCTACCGGACTTGCCGTCACCTTCGTCGCCGTCATTATTCTGAAGGAACTGTGGCCGCCGGTGTTGCATCTTTTTTTGCGGCGACCGTGGACGATTCTTCCGGCGATGACGGCTGCATTTGCGGTCACCGGACTCATCATGCAATTTCTGACGCCCGACCCGGACGAGCATTCGACGGAAGAAATTATCCGTTCGTATCACGAGCATCAGGGCGACATCGATGTCCGCTTCTTTTTTCCAAAAATATTGGCGGCGATCACCACGGTTGGATTCGGCGGCAGCGCGGCACTGGAAGGGCCCAGCATTTACGGGGGCGGAGCGATAGGATCGTGGCTATGGACAAAGCTGCGGCGCTTTGGATTGGAGCCCCGAGACCGGCGCATCATGCTGATCAGCGGGGCTGCGGCCGGGATGGCAGCCGTATTTCGCGCGCCGATGACTGGCCTCGTCTTTGCGCTGGAAATGCCCTACAAGGATGACCTGGCGCATGAGGCGCTACTTCCATCGCTGATCGCGTCGGTGGTTTCCTATGTGACGCTGGCATTTTTTCTGGGCGCGACTCCACTGTTCAATTTTGTGAGCGCTACTTCTTTTACCGGCCGCGACCTTTTATGGTGCGCACTGCTCGGCGTTCTGATCGGGCTGATCGCCATGGCTTTCACCGTCACCTTCCGGCGCGCGCGAGTTTTCATGGTCCACTGCTCCATCCCACATTGGCTCAAGCTAACGATAGGCGGTTTTCTCACTGGAGTGTGCGGCCTTGTATTTCTGTCGTTGTTTCGCGGGTCGCTGGTTCCGCTTGGGCCGAACTATGAAGCCGTCGGAGAAATTCTCGGCAATCATCACAGCTCGCTGGAGCTGGTTGTTTTTGGAGCGATCAAGCTGGCTGCGACTCTCTTCACCCTTGCCAGCGGCGGGGTCAGCGCCATGTTCGTCCCGCTGTTTCTGACGGGGGGCAGTTTCGGGACTGCATTCGCGCAGTCGATTGTCCATTCCAGTTCTGTTGAACTGTATGCGGCGGTGGGGATGGCGGCGTTCATCGCAGCCGGATATAAGACGCCGCTGGCCGCCGTTGTTTTTGTCGCGGAAGCCACCGGCGGCCATGCCTTCATCGTTCCCGCATTGATTGGCGCCGCCGTTGCCTATGCCGTTTCCGGCGAGGCATCCGCATCCGGCGACCAACGTCTGCACGAAGGCGTGCGCTCGCCGTCAACACCAGTCGGCGATCTTCCGCAGGCCGCTTCGCCTGAAAAAACCGGACCGTAGAGCGACCCAGCCAACCCAGAAATTTTCTCGCCCGGCGTAAGTGACTTGCGCCATTCCATCCTCTACTATGGATTTGCGCGCGTATCGCTGCAGGTGCCAGGATGCCCTATCAAACGCTGTACATCACGGAGATGGAAGACATTGTCACCGTTACGTTCAATCGTTCCGAGCGTCGCAACGCGCTGACTCCGCAGATGATCGACGATCTAATCGCGACTCTGGATCGAGTGGCCGAACGCAATTCCGGCGTCTTGATCCTAACCGGCCGAGGCCCAGCGTTTTGCGCGGGACTCGACCTGGAGCATCTGCAGTCCCTCATCAGCAAAACGCTGCTGCAGCACAATGCAGACGCGGAACGCATGGCGCACTTGCTTCGCAGCTTGTATGACCTGCCGCTTCCCACCATCGCCGCCGTCAATGGGCATGCGATTGCCGGTGGTATGGGACTGGCAACGGTCTGCGACTTTACGCTGGCGGTACCGGAAGCGAAGTTTGGATACACCGAGGCGCGCATCGGTTTCATTCCGGCGATCGTCTCCTCGTTTCTTACTCTGCAAGTGGGCGAAAAGCAGGCCCGAGATTTACTTTTGACGGCCCGGCTGATCACGGCGGAAGAGGCGCACCAGATGGGTCTGGTGAATGAAGTTGTGCGCGATTCCGGCCTGATGGAGCGGGCCTTGCGCCTGGCGCATCAACTGCTGAAAAACAGCCCTGACTCCATGCGCGCTACCAAGCAATTGCTTTCCGCCCACGTCAAGGAGCGGCTTGATCGTCAACTGCAGGCGGCTGTCGAGATGAATGTAAATGCCCGCAGCACAGAGGATTTTCGTGAGGGAGTTTCCGCCTTTCTGGAACAGCGTACGCCCCAGTGGCCTTCCCGTAAACGCAGCAAAAGCCCTGCCCACTCTTGAGGAGATCTACGCGTGAATGAAGTGCATTCCAGCGGGAATGAAGTAATGGGCGAGGTTCGCCTGCGCGTGCGGTATGCGGAAACCGACCAGATGGGCGTCGTCTACTACG
>JAJZCA010000326.1 GCA_021798735.1 Acidobacteriota bacterium
CCCCCAGACGGCAAATCCCAACAATCCGATGGCAATGGTCGCTGCCACCATGGTTCGATAGGTTCGCAGAGCCAGAGCGTGCCCCGCGAATGTGGCCAGCAATGTTGTCGTAAGTCCCATGGCCGGAAGGACCGCGATGTAAACTTCCGGATGGCCGAAAAACCAGAACAGATTCTGCCACAGCAGTGGTGAACCGGCGGCATGGTGCAACACCACGCCGTTGATGACGGCGATGGGCGGGAAAAAGAAACTGGTGCCGAAGTGACGGTCGCTGAACAACATTCCGCACGCTGCCAGCAGAACGCTGAAGGCCGGCAGCATCATGCAGGCGGCGACGAACCAGGACCAGGCTGTCAACGGCATCTGCATCCATTTCATCCCGCGCAAGCGCCGTGTAAGCACCGTGCCCATGACGCTGATTGCACTCAGCAGGGAGCCGACGCAAAACAAGGCGATGGCGATCAGCCATCCGTCCATGCCATAGCTTTGCCCCGGGCCTGCCAGGGCAACCGAACTGAGGGGCGGGTAGCTGGTCCAGCCGGAGATCGCTGCGCCGCCGGGAAGAAAGGGCGTGGCGAGCAGCGTTAGCAGCGCGAACAGCGTCAGCCAGACCGAGAGCGCGTTCAGTCGCGGCAACGCCATGCGTACTTCAGCGCGGGCCGCATCGGTTCCGGGGGCACTGTTTGCCGCTGGATCAGAGCCGCGCAACTGCTCCGGCAGAATGAGGCTGGCCAGCCCGTTCTGCGGCGCTGCCGACATGACAAAGAAGATCATCAGGGTGCCGTGCAAGGTGAGTAGAGCAAGATAATCTTCCGGCTTGATGAGCCCCCATCCGGGAATCAGCGTGTCCGCCCATGCCAGGTGCCAGCGCATCAGCAAAGACAGCAACGCGCCTGCGACCACCGCCGCGAGCGCGACCAGCAAATACTGTACGCCGACCACTCGATGCGCGGTGGTGAATACGTAGCGCCGCAGCCAGGAGCGCGATCTGCGAGGATCGAGATTTGAAGGATTCATCACCCGCTAGTTCTCCTTGCTCGACGCTTGCTGTTGCGCTATCCATGCGGCATAGTCCCGCGCGGAAACGACCCGCAGCACAGCATGCATCCGATAGTGGCCCAGTCCACAAAGCTGCGAACAGACAATGGCATAGTCTCCAGTACGAGTGGGTGTCAGACGAATCTGCGACGACATGCCGGGAGTCGCATTCTGCATGACGCGCATGCCGGGAATGAAGAACCCGTGAACGACATCCTGTGCGCGAAGAAGAATTTCCGCTTGTTTGTCGACGGGCAAAACAAGGATGCTGCTGACCATGTCATCGTGGCCGTGCGGATCGGCGGGATCGACGCCGAGCGGATTGCCTCCCGCGGCATCGACCAGGTCCGCCCGCGTGGCACCATAGGTACCGTCAGTACCTGGATAGCGAAAATACCACTCGAATTGCACGCCCGTCACTTCCACCTGTACTGCGTTGGGCGCAGCATGTCTCAGGCGGATGGTCGACCAAAGATTCTCAGCGACCACCGTCATCCAAACCATGCAAACGGCAAAAACGGCGGATGCCACCCAGCGCCATACAGGCGAAAAACGCGGACGCCGCTCACGCGGCAAAAATAAACCGGCCAGTAAAATGATCTGCGCCAGAATTCCGGCAGCGGTGAGGGTCAGCAGGCTGATTCGCATCAGCGAATCGATGGCCGGGGAGTGCAGCGAACCTGCGCGCGGCATCCAGATCGAGGAGGGCTGGAGGGCGAGGAACAGCGACGCCGTGCCAGTGAGCCAGTGCTCGATCATTCGCGTTCAGCCGCCAATATTTGGACTCTCCGAGGCTCTGTCGAGGAGCCGGAATTCTTAACTTGCTGCGAAGCATCGAAAACCATCTGCGCGAAATATTGATGCACGCGCCGGTCTGGATTTAGGCCCAAGTCGTCCGGACTGTCGCGTTCCGTTACGGAACCAGCGTGAGAAAGCTCCGGATGAAACGTTGCCGCCAGAATATTGTTCTGCCGCACGAGTACTGGATAGTGATCGCGCGTGGCCAGAACTTCCACTCCGCTGCCCAGCTCGGTCAACCGAGGGGCGCGAATGAAAACCATTTCCAGCGGACCGCCTGGCAGGGAAGTCTCTCCGGTCACTATCTGGCTATCGATCTGACGGCCATAGGCATTGCGTTCGACGGTTGCATCCAGGACGCCGAGACTTTCCTGCTCCGGATGAGTCACGCGCTTCGCCAGCAGAATGCATCCGGCACAGGTGCCGAAAGTCGGGCGGGTGCGAGCAAACTTTTCGAGCGGAGCAAACAGCCCCTCCCGCTCCAGCAATTTCAGAAACGTTGTGGACTCGCCGCCGGGAATGATGAGGCCATCGACCTGTTCCAGTTCGGCTGCGGTGCGCACCATTTTCGGCTGCGCGTTCACCTGTTCCAGGGCGCGCGCGTGCGACTCGTAATCGCCCTGCAGGGCCAGCACGCCGACGATAGGGATAGGCTGCATGCGCAATCTTCCAAAGATTTTCGTTGTCTACAACAGGTCGAATCCGCCGCCCGCGCGATTACCAGCCGCGTGTCTGCATCATGGAAGCGGCATCCATCCCGGCCACGGCCAGACCCTTCATGGCGCCAGTGCATTCTGCGCTGGTTTCGGCCAGCACTTTGGGATCGTCGAAGAATGTAGTGGCACGGACGATGGCGCGAGCGCGGCTGGTCGCTTCTTCAATCGAAGCCAGATGAGTCGAGTCGCTCATAAAAATGCCGGAGCCAACGAACACGGCTTCCGCGCCAAGCTGCCGCACCAACGCTGCATCTGCGGGTGTGGCAATACCGCCGGCGGAGAAGTTAGGAACGGGAAGCTTGCCGGCGTTTGCCACCATGCGAATTAATTCATAAGGCGCACGATGATCTTTCGCCGCTGCGAACAATTCTTCTTCACTCATCACGGTCAGATGACGCATGTCTTTCACAATCTGACGCAGATGCTTCACCGCATGGACCACGTCGCCAGTACCGGCTTCGCCCTTGGTGCGGATCATTGCGGCACCTTCGGCAATGCGGCGCAGCGCTTCTCCCAGGTCGCGAGCGCCGCAGACGAACGGCGTCTTGAAGGCGTGCTTGTTCACGTGATGCAGTTCATCGGCTGGCGTCAGGACTTCCGATTCATCGATGAAATCGACGCCCAGTTCCTGCAGCACCTGCGCTTCGGCAAAATGTCCAATGCGACATTTCGCCATCACAGGAATGGAGACCGTAGCCATGATCTCCTTGATGATCGCTGGGGAAGCCATGCGGGCCACGCCGCCCTCCGCGCGGATCTGCGCGGGAACGCGCTCCAGCGCCATGACAGCAACAGCCCCAGCCTTTTCGGCGATTTCCGCCTGCTCGGCGTTGATGACGTCCATAATTACGCCACCCTTCAGCATTTCCGCCAAGCCAACTTTCAGGCGCAGTCCGTGACTGGTTTCTGGGTTCGCGTTGCCATTGTTTTGGTGATTCGCCATGGTCCTGCTCCTTGCCACGCAAAACTGTCGTGGAAGTATAAGTTTATCAGCTTCGTCGCCTATTGATTTGAAGCGCTGAAGGTCAGCCGTTGTTTGTATTTCTGAAATAACTCGGCAGAGTTGATGGCAATAAAAACACCGTTTCCGCGGGCCAGCACCGTTCCATCCAGCGCGCGGATTTCGCCGGCATGGAAATGCTTCCGGCCCTCCTCCTTGACGGACCATCCGACGGCGCGAAGCCGGGTTGCCAGCGGAACGGGCTGAAGATAGTCAATCGACATGTGGCGAGTGAGCGCGACAATTCCTTTCTGTCGATTCACTTTGCCCATGGCTTCGTCCAGTATGGTCGCGATGATGCCACCGTGGACATGGCCGGGAGGACCCTCAAAACGCCGCGGAACCCTAAATTCGCTGGCGACACCGCCATTGTCCGGGGTTTCCTGAAATCGCAGGTG
This sequence comes from Acidobacteriota bacterium, assembly GCA_021798735.1. Taxonomy (GTDB): domain Bacteria; phylum Acidobacteriota; class Terriglobia; order Terriglobales; family Acidobacteriaceae; genus JAKAAZ01. Next base: position 3,951 of record JAJZCA010000326.1, read on the forward strand.
CAATCCGTGTCGATTTTCCTGGGAGCAGCCGAAGCAGTGATGGACCAGTCCGGGGATGGGCCCATCGAGTGTATGACCGGAACTGGCAGATGTCTTGCCTGGATGTGTATGTTTGGAAGTCTTCAAAGGGCATCCATTCTTTTTTATGTTGACCGGGTCGTTTGTTGCGAGATCAATTCCGCAACGCCTTTTTGGGCGACCGTTTCGTTGTAATGGAGAATTCTCATGCCACGGTAGATTTCCAGCAGCTCCTGCGAGCGCAGCAGATGTTGCGGATCGCGAGGTCCACGCGGATTGCCAAGGCGTTCGTTGTCTTCCGTATAGGTA
>JAJZCA010000018.1 GCA_021798735.1 Acidobacteriota bacterium
GCAGAAAGCGCGGACCGAATCCGAGACAGGTGGCGACTTTCTTGCTGTCGCGGACTTTGTGGCGCAGTTGTTGCAGGGTCTTTTCGTGCTCGCGATCGCGCTGGATGAAGCCGAGCGCCGCGAAATAATCTCCCGGCTTAAGTTGGGCAAAATGGGCGCGCAGATATCCTGGTAAATCCGACTGTCCAATGTCCTGCCCACCGTGCAGCACCGCGGCGTAGCTTGGATCGGCGAACAGCTTCACTTTTCCGTCGTCGAAGATCGGCGTCTGCTCCGGAAGCTTTCCGGTCTTTTCATATTCATCCGTCAAGCGGCGCGCTTCAATCTTTGCGGCCTCGACGTCCGGCTGATTGAAGGCATCGATACCGATGACCGAGCCCGCGACGGCGGTTGCGACCTCCCAAGTAAAAAACTGCTCGGCTGCGTCATAGACGTCTCGCATTGCCAGACGTACGACCGGCTGGCCGGCCTTCTCCAGTTTTTCGACGGCGGCATCCAGGCGGGCATTTTCCGCTCCTTCCAGCCGCACGTACGCAAAGATGCGATCCTCGCCGTACTCATCGGGGTCGGCAATTTCTTCCAGATCGACGGGAGTAATTCCCTTCCCTTGTTTGCCCGTGGATTCCGCAATCAACTGCTCAAACCATGCTCCCATGTCGTAGATGGCGGGCGAAGTGAAGAAGGTGATCTTGTCGTGGCCTGCATTGGCTGCGACTCCGAGAATCAGGCCCAACTTGACGCCAGGATTTTTTCTGATGTCGGTCGAATGACAGGCGTCCACTGCAGCCTTGGCCTTGGCCAGCAACTTCTCGACATCCAGGCCCATGACAACCGCGGGAACGATGCCAAAGTTGGAGAGGGCGGAGTAGCGTCCGCCGATTTGTGGGTCGCCATAAAAAATGTGGCGAAAACCATCCCCCTTGGCCACCTGCTCCATGTGCGAACCGGGATCGGTGACCGCGATGAAGTGCTTCCCTGCCTCCTTCTCGCCGACCGCCTCTTTCATGCGCGCCATGAAATATTGCTTCAGGATGTTGGGCTCCAGCGTCGAGCCGGACTTGCTGGATACGATGATGACTGTTTTTTTCAGGTCGACACTTTGCTCGGCGGCACGCACCTGAGCAGGATCGGTGGAATCGACAATGGAGAGCCGAGGGAATCCCTGCCGCTGGCCAAAGGTTTCCGCCAGCACCTCTGGACACAAACTGGAACCGCCCATGCCGAGCAGCAGTGCGTGCTGAAAGCCGGCGGTCTGGATGTCCTGCGCCAGCGCGCGAAACTTTTCCATGTCTTTCTGCTGGCGCTCCACAATGTCCAGCCAGCCCAGCCATTTCGACTCATCCTGATGGGTCCACAAGGAAGCGTCGCGCGCCCACAGGCGATCAGTCTTCCCGTTCTGCCAGTCTGCAACGGCGGTTGAAAAATCCTGTTCAAGTTTTGCCGGTAGCGAATAGCGAATTTCCATGGTGTCGACTTCTCTCATTCTTTGGATTCCGATACGGGGATCTCGTTCATTTCATCTTTCATGTTAGACGCCGGCGACGAGAATTTGGGCACAACGTTGTCCCATTCGGTGTCCGATACATAGGTTAAAAAGATTTCCTGCATGCGTACAAGAGGAAGGGCCCACACACAGTATGGGCCATCTTACAGACAACAGTCTTTAGCGCAGATTTACCCAGCCGCTAGAAGTGAGCCTCCACGCTGACGTACGCGGTGACGGGAGCGCCCGGATATGCGGTCACATAGTTGTAGGCAAAGGGTGAGCCGGACGGTGCTGTCGAAGACGTGTTGAAGTAGGAACCCGCGGAAATGTATTGGAAAATGTCGTAGCTCTTATCCAACACATTCAAAGCCATCACAGTGAAGTCGAAGCGCTTGTAGGGAACCTTCGCTCCCAGGTTGAGCGTAGCGTAGGCCGGCATGGTTACGGACTTGCTGGGCGCAGGGCTCTGACAGCTCCCCGTTGCAACATCCAAAGCGCAGTTGTCAAAGACATGCTGGCTGCCCACAAACTGGAACGAGGCCGTTGGCTGAATGGTCAAGTTTTCTTTGGGGTGCAGACTATAGAATGCGCCGGCATTCAGCGTCGACGTGGGCACGTAGGACACGGGGTAGCCTTTGTAATCCAGACAGCCGGCGATAGGACCGCTAGGTGGGTTGCAGGTGGCCTGACCGTTATAAATGATTCCGCCGGTGACATAGCTGCTGTAGCTGGCAGCTTCGATGTTGGCATTGGCAAACAGGTGCAGGTTCTGTAGCGGGTCGTCATCGAAGAAAATATTGACGCCGTTGTAGTTGGAGGTGCCATTGGCATCAAAGGTATCGCCGTTGGCAAGGGTGGTATCAATTTCCTGGTTGGCGAACTTATTGTGATAGTAATTGGCGCCGAACAGCATATTGTTCTTGAAGCCGGTACCTTCCGTGTGCGTCTTGAATCCGAACTGATAGTAGGTGCCCCGCTCCAGGTGATAGCTGACGGGATCGACGGCCTGAAACATCCCACCACCGCCGCCGAGTTGCGGTGCTCGCAGGGCTTCCTGAAATCCGCCATACAAACTCAGCCATGGACGGGCCTGGACGGCAACATCGACTGACGGCTCTACCCCGCTGCGGTTTTCATTGGCGGCTGGGCAGGCGTCCTGCACGCTGACTGTCCCCTTCACGCCGCCAAAGTTTCCGTAGCGGCAGGTCGTGCTCAGGGTCGCTCCGGGAGCAAGATTGAAATCCTGCTGGACGGCATTGTAGAAACTCGCGGCAAAGCCAACATAACGAATGCCGGGTGTGATGTGCAGCATCGGGACCGGATGAATGTCATCCTGCAGGAAGATGGCAAAGTCGCTCTGATTGAAGTAACTGGAACGGATCTTACCTCCCACGTTCGCAGTACGCTTGGCACCGCCCCAAGCGGGACCGTAAAAATTATTTCGGCTGTTGTATAAGGCGTGAATGTAGTAGCCGCCGCCGCTGACCGTGTTCCACGGCAGGGTTTTCGTTAGCAGCAGCTTGTCGCCGATGGTATTGGTGTAGGGGTTGTTGTATTCGTTCTGCTGCTGGTTGCCGTCCGTGCCGGAATTGTTCTGATAGACGTCGGTGTAGCGAGCATGTAGTCGCGCGACGTGCATGTACCAGGACAGGTTTTGCACGGTTGTCGTGTTGTCCAGGCGGAAGTTTTCCCGGCCGTAGATCAGCCCCATCTGGTTGGCGTCGTATTTGTTGTAGCTGTTGAAGGGAAGCGTGCTGAAGAAGCCTGAAGTGTGCTGGCTGTACACCTGGCCGGTCGCGGTGCCGTCCATGGTGATGTAGGGGTTTGCCACGACGGGGATCACCTGGGAGCGGTAGCCGCCAGCATAGGCGTAGTAGCTGCCCAGCTCGAAGCTGTTCCCGTTAAATGCTTTCAGGGCTTTGCCAAGAACTGCCCAGTCCTTGCCCGGATTCTTGAATCCATCGGGAGCTTTGCGGAAGTCATCGCCTTTGCCTGCGCCCCCCCCAAGAACTACAGACCAGCCGTGATGGAGGCCCGAACTAGCGTTCGCGACAAGATCTTTCTGCTGATAGCTGCCGTACGTTGCTGTCACATTTGCCTGCGGTTTCTCGGTCGGCTGGACTGGAGTAAATTCCACCGCGCCGCCGACATTGGTGTACCAGCGGTCGGCTGGGCTACCCGGGCCATAGGTCACGTTCAGGTTTTGAATCAAACCGTTTTCAGGAATGGTCGCCGACGGCCAAAGGCTGGTCGCTGGGTCGACGATCGGCACGCCATCGAAGGTAACGCCCAGCGCGGCGCCACCGGTATACCCGCCATAGCCGCCCCAGCCCTGGTTCAGACCGTTCAGCGTGACTGTATATTTTGTGGCTCCCGTGTTTCCGTACCCAGTAACGATCGCACCCGGGGCAGTGGAGATGGCCTGCGCTCCGCCGGCAACGGGCCCCACAATGCTCATCTGCTGGCGGTCGATGACGCGGATGGACTGGTTGGACACGAGCACCTGTTCTTGCGAAGGCTGGGCGGTCACGCCGTCGAGCGCTCCGCCATGCACCGTTACCGATTGCGTTACGACTGGCAGAGACATGGAAATGTCGGCGTTCAGCATTTGGCCGGCGCCGAGCTGCAGGCTGTCCTGGTGATAATCGACAAAACCAGCCTTCGAAGCTGCCAATGTATAGATGCCGGGCGCCAGTCCATCCAACTCGTACTGGCCGTTGGCATCCGCGACGGTATGGGCCACGGCTCCGGAGTCAGACTGTGTCAGCGAGACCTCAGCAGCCGGAATGGCATTACCGGAAGCATCCAGCACGCTGCCGCGAATACGGGCCGCTGAACGGGGTGATGCTGACCTTTGAGCGCCAGCAAAAAAAATGCTGCACAGCACAATTCCACACACAACAAGTAACTTGCGCACTCTTTGGGTTCTCCTGGGAAATCGACACTGGGTCGGAATGGATGATGATGGATGGGTGTTTTCTTCCTGGCGTGGAAAGTGCAAGGTGGAAGAAGTGACAGCCATCACAGTCATCGTCGCTGCATAACGTTGCGCTTGGGTTACAGGGGAATGAACATACGATTAGGATTTTCCGTAAGCGATAGTTGGCGGCACGGCGATGAGTGAAAAGAAGAATGGACTGCCCGCGTCATACAATCAGTAAAGGAGACGCTTTTGACCTCCGCCGGGAACACTCTCCGATCAGAAACGAATCGTCGATGAGTCGATGATCTGAAGTTGAGTGACTTTGAAGAAAGCAGGAATTGAGGCATGGATATTCAAACAGTCGATCAGCAGTACAGCCAGATGCAGTATGCTTCGCAGCAGGTGGAACAGGAACTGAAGGAACTGGCGACAAAGTTGCAGGCGGAATCGACCAGCGGGAATCAGCAGGCTCGCGAATGGGTGTTGGATTTAAAGGAGATCGCGCTGGCGATCCAGTCACAACAGCAGCAGACGATGAACCTGCTGCAAGCCATCCACGGCTTCGTTGCCAATCAAAATCAGGCGTACGGCCAAGGGTATCCGCAGCAGGGCAGCTATCCGCAGGGGAATGCCCCTGGAGCTGCTCAGCCAGCCGGCGGCCTAGGCGGATTTTTGCAATCGGGCTTTGGACGCGCCATGGAAATGGGCCTGGGTTTCGGCCTGGGCGACGACCTGATGCGGAAGTTGTTTTAGCTGCGCATGCTCAAGAGATTGAACGATCATCAGGAAGAGCGGACGGGTGCCGGGCCATTTGTGCGTTCCCAGATGCACCCGCCAACCCCCTAAAAATAGGGTCACTGCTGCACGAAGCCTCAGACCAGGTTTCTTGGGAGAAGGACCATGGGGAGTGGATTTGCTATGCTCGCCGAACCAGCTGCCTGACGCGACCACCCTGTTCGGTAATGCCGTCGAGAACGCCTTCCAGGCGACCCAACATTTCATGGCCGTCCTGTAACAGATCCGGAACATGCCTCCAAAGCTCCTTCATCGCTTCAGGATCCTCGGATAGAATGACCGCTGCCCCCAAACCTGAAGCTGTCAGCGCAGCCTTCTTCCGTCCGGTCAGCAGCAATGCAGCTCCGGCAACCAAGGATCCTGCCGCCAGCGCTCGCAACCATGTCATTTCCTGTTCCATATCGGGTTACTCCTTATCGCAAACTCTATCAGATAACAGATGCAGTCGGGTGCCATTTCAGTTGCGGAAAACGCGTACAAAATCTGGATTGCAGAAACCGCACCATTTCAGGAATGTTGCGTCGAACAGTTCTGTCGATGCGCAATCAGTTGCGTACCGCTCGCAAACAACAGCATTTACGACCGGTTAGGCGACTCCCGACTGCGACGACTCCATGGGAAAACTTGCCAGGCATAAATGCCCAGGTTCGCAGTGCAGACGGTCACCCACAAAATCCACCCGAGGTGCAGGACCAACCCAAGAACAAAACGGTGCGTTGTCGAAATCCGCCCACTTCATCGAGCTTCATCCTTTGTCTGTGAGACTCCTCAAATCGCGAGTCGACGACAAGCCGGATCGGGCATGGGAAGTGGGTTGTATGGGTTGGACGCCGCGCGACGGATCCGGTTTGCCGTGCACAAGCGGCTCCTGCTACGCTCAGGCGTTGTAAATTTTCGCATGGAAAGGGTCTCGTATGAAAATGAGGAGTCTAGCCGTACTGTCCGCCGTCCTGGCCGCCGCCGGACTGTGGACCATGCCGCCGATCCAGGCGCAAGCGGACATGAGCGCTGCTACCACTGCCAGCACAACACCGGCGCAGGTGGTCGACCAATTGCTGAGTATGGTGGAGAGTGAAATGGTTCCACTGGTGGAAGCCATGCCCGCCGATAAATTCAATTTTGCTCCGACCAATGGCAATTTCAAGGGTGTGCGAACATTTGGAGAGCAGGTGCAGCACGTGACCATGGCCAACTACTATATGTTCAGCGCGGCATCTTCCCTGCAACCGCCGGACATGCAGGCCGTGAAAAACATGAAGACGAAGGCGCAGTTGGTTCAGGGATTGAAAGACTCGTTCGCGTTTGCGCACAAGGCCATCGCAACACTGGACGAGGACAATGCTCTGGAGGTAGTGAAACCAGTCGATGGAGTCGACACTCGGGCGGGAATCATGTTGTTCGCTACCGTTCACATGAACGATCACTTTGGCCAGATGGTCGAATATCTGCGGATGAATGGCATTGTGCCGCCGTCCAGCCGCCCGAAGGGTAAATAGGCACCGCAGAAACCTATCGGCACCTGAGCGAGGGTCCCCGAAAATTCTCGCTTGGGTGTGGATTCATTCGCCAGCTATGCTGCTGCAATTCAACCTGCCAAATCACGGAAGAACCTTTACTTCTTTTCCCTTCAGTGCATCGCAGATTCGATCTCACCTCACGAGGTTCGCCGCGCTCATCTGTACCTCGCGGGCTAACCCGGCGTTCCATTTCAGCGTCCAATTAAATGAGCAAGAAAATAGAAGTTTGAGGCAGAATGACTGCGGTTCGCTTGTCAACGTTGTGTTCTGGATCTCCTACCTACTTCTCCCCTAAAATAGAAGGAGTTTTCCCCATATGGTCAGTCATTGCGCCAATCCCAATTGCCAAAAACCGCTCCACTACCTGCGCGAAGGAAAAGTGTTTTTGTTCTCCCGGAAAAACGCTTCAAAACAAAACTCGAAAATGCTGCAGGTTCTGGAACATCATTGGCTGTGCGGAGACTGCGCTCGCGAATGGACCCTGACGATGGATGGTGAGGATGGAGTCCAACTGCAGCGAAGAAAACAACGAGGGCTGCAAACCCCGTATCGGCGGCCATCCCCGTTGCCAGCCTTGTAAATCTGCCCTCAGAAAGTAGAGTTGATTCCTTGGTGTCGCCAGTCAGTATTTGGCGACCCGAGCAGCACTCTTTTTGCCACAGCCGCATCCACCCAGGCTATCTTCCTCGTACGGGCCGGCGCGATAGTATCCGGCAATGGAATAGAAGCGCACCTTCAACAAATCCTCCATCATCTTCAACCCGTCTTTCAGATAGCTGATGCGTGTGCGTTCGTCGTGTCCCCACGTGACAGGCACTTCGTCGACGCGCATTCCCAATCGCAAGGCGATATAGAGTATCTCAGGATCGAATCCCCACCGTTCAATATGCTGCCGTATGAAGATGGCTTGCGCTGCCTCTCTGCGGAATGCCTTGAATCCGCATTGCGTGTCGGCCAGGGGAAGATTCATGATCAGCCGTGTCAGCCAGTTGAAACAGCGCCCGAAAAAGCGGCGATAGAGGGGCTGGCGAAGGGTCTGGCGGGATCGGTCCAGCCATCGCGACCCGATGGCGACATCGGCGCCGTTTGCGATGGCGGCAAACAACAGTTCAGCCTCCTCGATGGGAGCGGACAGGTCGGCGTCCGTAAACATGACGATGGCACCCCTCGCTTGCAGCATTCCACTGCGCACGGAATAGCCTTTGCCTCGATTGCCGGGGTTTTCAATCAGCCGAATATTCGGATGTTTTAGCGCAGCTGCCGATACGATGGCCGCCGTCTGGTCTTGGGAGCCATCGTTCACCACCAGCAGTTCAGCGGTCCAGCCGTGGGTACGAATGCATTCTGTGACGCGTTCCAGGGTCGCGCCAATGCGTGCCTGCTCGTTGTAGGCAGGAATGACGATGCTGTATTGCAGCTGATCCATGGTCGCCTACTGAAAACTCGGAGCGTACTGTATGGGAGGCAAAGGAAAATGCCTCATGTCCGACGCGGAGTCTGCACCAATTATGGTGGAAGCCTGGTATTTCTGCAATCTCTGTTGCCAACAGCGGCGATAACGGATGAATGTAATCCAGCGCCCTTCCGGTGCTACACTCCCCGGTATGGACGTTCAAACCGAGACGACATCCGGACATTCCTTTTGGTTTTGGCTCAGCCTGGTGGGTGGGCTATTTCTGCTGTTCGTTGTGCTGTTGTGGACGGTGGCATGGCACATGATGCAATCTTCCGGCGGCAGTACCTCCGGTTTCGATGGATTCGGCTCCGGCAAGATTGCCGTGGTGGACCTGAAGGGCGTGATCCTATCGGCGGATAAAACGGATGACCAGTTGGAGAAATTCGCCAACGACGATTCCGTCAAAGCCATCATTCTGCACATTGATTCTCCAGGCGGCGGCGCGGCAGCTTCGCAGGAGATTTATCACGAGGTTTTGCGCATCCGTAACCACCACAAGAAGCGCATTGTCGCCTCCATTGAGAGCGTCGGCGCCAGCGGGGCCTACTATGTCGCCACGGCCACCGATAAGATTTACGCCAACCAGGCCAGCATTGTCGGCAGCGTGGGCGTCATTATGGAGTGGATCAATTATGGCGACCTGCTGAAATGGGCGAAGTTGAAGAATGTCACGCTGAAGGCCGGTGCGCTCAAGGATGCCGGCTCGCCTACCCGCGACCTGACACCGGCGGAACAAGCCTATTTCCAGGGCTTGATTGACAACATGCATGGGCAGTTTATCCAGGACGTGGCGACCGGGAGGCGGCTGCCTGTAAAAGACATTCAAACACTGGCGACAGGGCAGGTATGGACCGGCCAGCAGGCCCTGCCATTGCATCTGATCGACCAGTACGGCGGCTTTCGCGAGGCGCTACTGAACACAGCTCGCGCCGTGGGTATAAAAGGAGAGCCGGTGATCGTTCGCCCACACGAACCCCATCCCGGCCTGCTTGATCTGATGCTTGGGGCTGACTCCAAGCTGGCTTTCCCCAATCCGGAGGAATTGCAGTCCCTGCTGGAGAAAAGCCCCGGATTTTATTTTCTGTGGCAATAAGTTGTTGAACTATCGATGCGCAAACCCCAGCACGCATCCTATACTCTGAAAGAGAAAGGGCCTGTTCATGACCAAAGCCGATCTTGTAGTGGACGTAATGCGACTGGGAGATCTGACGCGCACTGACGCGGAGACGATCATCGAAACCATCTTTGATTCCGTCGTGGCAGCTTTGCGCTCCGGAGATAAGATCGAAATCCGCGGATTCGGCAGCTTCCGCACGCGGCAGCGCAATCCTCGAATTGGCCGCAATCCAAAGACCGGCGCGCGCGTCGAAGTTCCGTCCAAACGGGTCCCCTACTTCAAGCCCAGCAAGGATTTGCGTGATCTGGTCAACCACCAGCCAAATGCTGTAGACCAAGCCATCCCCGCGCACGAAGAACGCGTAGCGGACGGCCCCACGGTCTAGATCGGCTGCAGGGAATAAGAAGAACTTTCGAAACACCAGCTTCGACCATAGTCTGCGCTTCACGAACCTGGGGCAACTTCACAGTCTGGATGAATAGCGCCCACTGAACGTTCGCCGTCGATGTGCCGGACGCCGTATCATTTTTCATGCACCTCGCCGTCCTCACGCTGGAGTTGAGACTGGAATATGCGCGGTCGCTGAAAGATCGGCGGCAGTGCGTCAGAAGCATGAAGGATTCTCTACGCCACGGCTTCAATGTGTCGGTGGCGGAGCTGGACGAAGTTGTTGTCTGGCAGCGCGCCACCGTAGGAATAGCGGCCATCTCAAATTCCAGGGACTATCTTCGCAGACAAATGCAGCAAGTCGAAGAGGCCTCTACCCGCATTGCGGAAACCCACGGGGCGCAGGTCAGCGACAGCTTTGTGGAGTTCTTTCCTGAAGAGTAGAAATATGTGCGTTGGGTGGTTGTGGCACAAGTTTGATATCCTCATTCGTTTGCAGGATTGTTGCGGCAGCCGTTTGATCCAATGGAATCGAGAGAGGTGAGATCATGCCAGAACAACGCGGACGCACCTATCACCAAAATCGCGTTGCGGAGACATTGCGCGAAGAAATCAGCGCCATGCTGGAAGGTCAGCTAAGCGATCCTCGGATCAACTTCGGCTATGTGAGCGAGGTTGTGCTGGCTCCCGGGGGAAAATCCGCGCGTATCTACGTGGCCGTGGAGGGAGACGCGAAGGACGAGGAAGACATGTTGGCCGGGCTGGAGGCAGCTCGCGGTTACATTCGCCATCAGTTGCTGCAGCGGATGGGCGTTCGCCATATACCGGAGCTGTTTTTTCAGGTCGACCACTCAGAACCGGTGCGGGCAAGAATCGACGAGTTGCTGGGAAGAGTGGAGCGACGCAATCGCCAAAAAGAAAGATTGCAACATGAAAGCGCTCAGGCCGCCACTATTGTGAAGCCTTCATCGAGTGAGCCAAAATAAGAATGAAAAAACGCACCATGACCGAGCAGCGAACGCCGGCGAGTCCGACTGAAAATGGCGGCCGCATCGAGACGCAAGCGCGGGACATACCGAGTCAGCCCATCGCAGCCGTATTGGATGCGATCCAAAAGCGGCACCGATTTTTGCTGACATCGCACTGTCGCCCCGATGGCGACGCGGTGGGTTCCCTGCTGGCGTTATGGATGACGTTGAACGCGATGGGCAAGCATGCGGAGATGCTGCTCTATGATCCGGTCCCGGTCATCTACAGGACCCTTCCCTCTGCGGATCAGATCCGCGGCGTCGCAGGCCTGGCGGCTGGTTTTGAGCCTGACGCTGTAGTTTTGCTGGAGTGCGACAGCGTCGGAAGGTCACGGCTCCAAGGCCTGGAAGATAAATTTCTGATCAACATCGATCACCATACCAGCGGCAACCCCTTTGCCAGCGTGAACTGGATCGATACCAAGGCAAGCGCGGTCGCGGAGATGGTCTATCGGCTGGCAGACGCTGCCAAGGTGGCGGTGACGCCTGCGATGGCAACCTGTCTCTACACCGCTTTGTTGAGCGATACCGGCTCGTTTTGCTATGAAGGCACCAGTGCCAGTACATTCGCCCTCGCCAAGGGTTTGGTTGAGCTTGGCGCCAACCCTGCGCGCATTGCAGAGGACCTCTACTTCAGCAATCCACTCTCCAAAATGCAACTTCTCGGAGTGGCGCTGACGACATTGCAGCGCGATGGCAGTGTGGCATGGCTGTGGGTCACGCATGACGACATGGTTCGACTGGGAGCGAGTGACGAAGACGCCCTCGGCATCGTCAACTATGCAATCGGGATTTCAGGAGTCGAGATCGCGGTGTTTCTGCGGGAGATGGCGGACCAGCACATACGGGTCAGCTTGCGCAGCAAGAGCACGGTCCGGGTGACCCATGTTGCGGAACAATTTGGCGGCGGCGGCCATGAAAACGCCAGCGGCTGCACACTGGATGGCCCCATCGCAACGGCAACCGAGCGCATTCTGGACGCGGTGCGCCAGCACCTTCATCTGCTTGCTATAGCCGGAGAGACATAACAGGTCGGACGTCTGATGAGATACGCGGCTACACATCGCAGAGATTGGCCGCCTGCAGGAGTCCCGCGTATGGATCGCCGGCGGGCACAAACTCATGGGCCACATAACCATGAAAATTGGCCGCTACCAGGCCGCGCATCACGCCGTCCCACTGCACTTCCTGCTGATCGTTGAGTTCGTGGCGCCCAGGAACGCCGCCGGTGTGGAAATGGCCGAGCCATTGAATGTTCTGCTGGATGGTATCGATTAAATCGCCTTCCATAATCTGCATGTGGTAAATGTCGTAGAGCAGTTTGACATTGGGTGAGTTCACCTCTTGCATCACTTCTACTCCCCAGGCTGTGTGGTCGCACATGTACTCCTTATGGTTGACCTTGCTATTCAATAGCTCCATGCAGATGGTGACGCCGTGGTCCTCGGCAATTTTCTTCACTCGATTTAACCCAAGCACCGTATTCTTCGCGCCTTCCGCGTCGGAAAGCCCGGCACGATTGCCGGAGAATGTGATGACATTCGGTACGCCGGCTTTGGCCGCGAGAGGAATGTTCCGCCGAAATCCACTTTCAATTTGAGCGTGATTTTCAACGCGATTGAGACCGCGAGCGATCTCGCCTCCATCGGCGTAACCCATGGTGCAGATCAATCCATAGCGTCGTGGAACTTCATACTCGTCAGGATTGAGGAGATCGATTCCTTTGAGCCCAATGTGCGCTGCGTACGCAGCGAGATCGTCCAGATTGATCTTCGGATAGCACCACCGGCACACGGACTGCTGAATTCTTCCCCGCCGCAGGATAGGCGGACCACTCGCAGACCACAATGCCGGCCCACTTGTAGCCAGCGCAGCGCTGGCTACGATACTTTCCAACATTCGGCGCCTGGAGATTCCCATATCAAATATCCTGTCAGCTAAAAAGATACCTTGGGTCGATCGTTCGTGCATTGCCGCAAAATGAAACATCGTTCCTTTCGCGCATTTTCGCTTTCCATCGTCATTCATCGCAGCTTTTGATAGGCTGGGTAAGGTCTTCGCTGTATCGATGCGGAGCTTACCACTCAGGACGAAGTGATCGCAAACCGAAGCGACAATTGGAGGCAATACCTGCCGGGCGGAAGCTTCTGGCAGAAACTCACCACCGCGACGGTGGCCGAGTTTGCTACGCTAGTGGGCTTCACGACCTTCTTTCTTGGATACGGACTGGTTCCCTATCTGGGAGGATCGGTGATTGGCTTGGTGGGCGCGGATGAGCCGCGCTACGCGCAAATCGCCCGGGAAATGCTGGCCCGGCATGACTTCATAACCCCAATGCTGTATGGCAAGCCGTGGCTGGAAAAGCCCGCGCTCTACTATTGGCGGGCCATGTTCTCCTTCAAGGATTTTGGAGTCCATGACTGGTCGGCCCGACTGCCTTCGGCTGAATTTGCGTTCATTTTGATCGTTCTGATTTACCTGCACATGCGCCGGTTTCGGCCAGGCGGGCAATTGGATGCTGCGTTGATCACAGTATCTTGCGCCGGAATCATTGGGTTCGCCCGCGGTGCCTCCACAGACATGCAACTGGCCGCGCCTTTCTGCATTGGCATGCTGGGTTGGTATGCCTGGTATGAAACCGACAAAAAATTCTGGTTGTTCGATCTCTATTTTTTCGGCGGCGCTGCCACGCTCGCCAAAGGCCCAGTCGCACCGGTAATGGCATTCTCTATTATTTTTTTATTTGCGGCACTGCGCAAGGAGTGGTCTTTGCTGCGCAGGACCATCTGGATGCCAGGAATTGTGCTGTATCTGGCCATGGTCTTGCCATGGTTTATTGCTGTTCAGCATCGAAACCCACAGTTCTTGCGGGTGTTTTTCTGGGAACACAATCTGGAGCGCTTTGCCACAGACCGCTTTCGGCATGAGCAAGCGGTCTGGTACTACATTGCGATTATGGCGCTGGCGTTGCTCCCGTGGCTTGCGCTGGCATGGGCCGCTTGCTGGGATGCCGTAAGCAATTCGATTGACGAATGGAAGGTCCGTCGCAATCCGGACCGTTATATCGGAAATCCCAGGGCTGGGGACGCATTTCCTGAATTTCTTGTCTTGTGGGCCGCCTTCCCGATCATTTTTTTCAGCTTCTCCCAATCGAAGCTTCCTGGATACATTCTGCCAGCGGTGCCGCCGATTACCATTTTGTGCGGCGACTATCTGAATCGCATCCGAAAACGCGGTCTGAAGATGCCGCTGCTGACGATTCATTCCATCGTCGTCGGCGGACTGGTCGCTGTAACCTTGATGCTTCCGATGATTCTGATCCATCCGCACCAATGGCCCCCGACGCGCGTCATCGCCGCCGCGCTGATGGATGGTGGGGCAGTCACGTTCGCTATTCTTGTGGTAGTGTTGCGCTTCGGAATGGCCCGCCTGCGCGTCGCAACACTGGTCCCAGTGGCCCTGATTCTTGTGTTTCTGCTGGGCACGCGCAATGGCGTTCTGCTGGACCAGAAATATTCAGCTCGTACGCTGGCGCATGAGCTGACATCGCTCCCGGATGCTCCACACGTCATCGCGGTATACCAGGCCCGCCGCGATGTGCAATATGGACTGGGTTTTTATCTGAATGAGCGCGTATCCAACTACCAGAGATCCGGGATTCCTCCAGAGGCCCATCTGCTGGTGGTGCAGGACCTCTCCAACGCGGCAGAGGAACGACAATCGCGAGATCAACTGAAAAAAATGTTGGCCGGGCGTCAATATGAGCCCCTGTTTTTCTATCGCCCTCAGAACCTGACGGTCTATCGGGTAAGCCCACTGTCGCAGTAACCATCCTACGGGTGGCAATTACGTAGCGTACCGAATGGTGTCAGTTGATATACACCCCCAAAATCCGCCGCAATTCCTGGATTTGCGGCTTTTCGATTTGGCCCCTAATGCCGTACACTCGCGCCATACGGTTGATATCTTTGGCCGCGCGCATTCGCGGATCTCTTTCCATGATTCGTCTGCGCAGTTGATCATGACCTCCGCGCTCCAGCTCGAATTTCTCGACCTGCGTCATTTCTCCGCGCAGCATCTTCGTCCGCTTTTGGACGAGGAGAGCGCTCTTTGGAGCCAGCGCCTTCACTGGGACTATCGCAGTTCCGCAAGCCTTGTCTTGCAGTACATCGAGTCGCATCTGCTGAGCGGTTATGCTGCTCTGGATCAAGGTCGTGTCTGCGGGTACATCTTTTGTGTGTATGAAACCAATAAAGCAGTCATTGGCGATGTCTTCGCTTCTCGTCTGGGAGTGGATGAGTCCGCCGCAGTTGCCGTCGAGCTGCAATTGATCGATCGATTGCTGGAGACGCTGCAACACTCACCCGATCTCACCCGAGTCGAAGCGCAACTATTGCTGCACCCGCATGGCCTTCATCGGGAACCGTTTGAGCGCGCCGGATTTCAACTGTATCCGCGGCTGTTTATGGAATTGGAATTGAATCCGCCGGAGCCTTCAGATTCCACTCCCGCCGTTCGTCCTGACGAATTCGAAGGTCCAGGAGGGGGTCATTACCGCCGATGGAAGAATTCCGACTTCGAACTATCTCCGCGGTTGATTACCGCTTCCTATGCGGGCCACATCGACAGTGAAATCAACGACCAGTATTTGTCTCCGGGCGGAGCGCAAAGATTCTTGCATAACGTTGTGCGCTTCCCAGGGTGTGGAATTTTTGAGGAACAGGCATCCTGGGTATTGGCGGCGCCGTACGACGAACGGTTATTTGGCCTGCTTTTATGTTCCCGGGTGAGCGCCGTTGTTGGCCATGTGACTCAGGTATGCATTCTGCCGGAATTTCAGCGCCGGGGAGTGGGAGAAAAACTTCTCCACTTGTGCGCGGCATCTTTGCAGGCCAATGGATGTAATGCCGTTACGCTGACGGTGACCGAGAGAAACACCAGTGCAGTCAGCCTCTATCGGCACCTGAGCTACCATGTCCAGTACCGATTCGACGCGATGCTGTGGGAAAAGCGCTGGCATTGATTTTTGAAAATCTGTGTCAACGAAACTCGCAAGACAGCAACCGATCGGTAGTTGCCTGCCGCTCCTCAGTGCTTGATCAGCCACATCGCCCAACTGGCGGCAATGGTCCCCAGAACGAATAGGGAAAAGCAATACAGGCCATAGCGAACCATGGCGCGAGTCTCCGAGCGTTGCGTGATGCCGAATACCACGGAGGCAAACAGAGCGAACAGAAGCACTGCGGTGAAGTGCGAAGGAGTATACATTTAGCGCTTCCTCCCCAGACGAAGACTGTGCGCATCGACGGCGGAAACAAAGTTCAGCAGTCCTGCCACAACGATGAACTTGGTGCCGTAGTCTGCGGTGACGACCTGCACGATATTCTGCCCCCAGTCAAAAACTGAAGATGAAATATAGAGTGCGCCATTGCCCAGATCGCCGACAAATCCCAGCATATCGAGCACTTCCCCAGTGTTCGCCGCGTAAATTTTTCCATGCATGGCAAGGCCGAGAGCGAACATGCAGGTGATGGAGACGAAGAGGAGAACTGCCCGGATCCATTTGCCTTGCATCAAATGGCCGAGTCCGGGAACCAGCCATCCAGCAAAGAGGATAATTCCGGCGGAGAATTGCTTTGAGCCGGCTGCAGATTGCGCGGCGCTTTCCTTCGTGGTGGCCTTGGTCGTGGACATCTCCAACGAATATACCAGTTTCGTACCGAGCATTTGTTGGCCCGTCATCATTACTTTGTAGCCTGCCGCGTGAATGTCGACAGGCAAGTCTCTAGCTGGGCGAGAAAATTTCTAGATGCGAACTAATTCCTTCTGTATCCGGCCCGTCACCCGTGCTTCTCCGGGGCGCGTCATCATGTCGATTTCACTGCGCACGCCAAACTCCGGCAGATAGATCCCCGGCTCGACTGAAAAACATGTGTTGGGCAAAATTATCCGTTCATCGTGGGTTTCAAAATTATCCAGGTTCGCGCCGTTGCCGTGAATTTCGGTTGCAATGTTATGGCCGGTGCGGTGGGTGAAATATTTTTCGAATCCCGCAGCCCGGATCGCATCGCGGGCGGCATCGTCCGCCTGCCAGCCGGCAATCGGCTGGTTGTCTGCAAAGGCCCGCTGTACCCGTTGGATCGCCGCATCGCGCGCGGCAGCGACAATGTCAAACACCTGCTGCTCGCGCGTTGTCGGTTTTCTGCCCACCACGCCAGTCCAGGTAATGTCATAAAAAACGGTGCCTGGAGTATTTTTCCGCGCCCAGATATCGATCAGCAAAAAATCGCCCACAGCAATGGGCTGCGTCTTCTCCGCCGTCGGCTCGTAATGAGAATCCGAACTGTTGCGGTTGACGGAAACATTGGGTCCATTGTCCCAGACCAGATCCTCGCGCCGCATCGCTTCCTGCAGCCACGCGACCATGGCAAACTCCGTTGTGCCGCCTGCACGCACGCGGCGGCCAATTTCGCGGAAACCCTCCGCCAGAATCGCGTCGATCGCTTGCTGCGCAGCGTAATGACTGGCAATCTGCTCCTCGCTAAGGACGGATTCAAAGCGGCTGACCAGGTCCGCGGAGCTGACAATCTCTTTGCCAAGGCCACGCAGTACCTCCACTGTGCCCGCGTCGACCATCGACACATACATAATCGCGTTGCGCGGGGAGTATTGCATGGCCAGACGCGTTTGGTTCTCCAGCATCGCAGCCAGCTGCGCCTCGAGTTCCTGCCAGGTGGAATAGACCGCCTTCGAGCCAGGCAGCGGATCGAGCCTTCCCTGCTCAACGCGATGCACCAGCTTCTTCGGCTCGCCGTGCGCGGGAATTAGATAGAACCAGCGCCGCGTAATATGCAGAGAGTCGGTCAGCCCCAGGACGCGATAGGCAATGGGATCGCGATGGTGATGATCGTAGAAGAGCCAGCCGTCAAGGCCAGCCGCTTGCAGTGCAGCTTGAATGGCTTCTAGGTTCATAATAGGAATTCCGTCGGAACAATCATTTTAATCCGTTGATTCGTTCCGAGTCACGTGTGCAAGCGCGATATCAGCGCTAGAGCTGAATCGCATTTTGCGAGAACGCGATCGAATGCGACACTAAAGGAGTCACGTAAAAAATGTTCGATCGCGCGAGAAACCCCGTTTGAGGTATCAGGTCCCATGACTCATCGAATGCTGCGCTATGCATTGGCGCCAACGTTGTTGACAGCTTTCTGCTGCTCGATTGCGAACGCACAGGAATTTCAGACGATTGAAAAGAATTTTGCCCAGCATGTCACGGTGAACAAGCTGCCCAATGGCCTGACGTTAGTTGTCTGCGATCGGCCCGAAGCGCCAGTGTTCAGTTTCTTCACCATTGTGAATGCGGGCAGCGTACAGGACCCCAAAGGGGAAACCGGACTGGCCCACATGTTTGAGCATTTGGCCTTCAAGGGAACGAAAGACATTGGCACCACCGACTACCCCGCCGAGAAAATTGCGCTGGCCAAAGTAGAGCAATCCTACGCCGCCTATGATGCAGAATATCGCAAGCGTGTCGGCCAAGATCCAGCCAAGCTGAAAGCGTTGAAAGCGCAGTTCAACGCCGCCACGGCCGTAGCGGACAAATATGTCATCCCGAACCAGTTCACACAAATTGCAGAAATGAATGGTGCCGTTGGAGTGAACGCGGAAACCTCCAACGACGCGACAGAATACTTCTGGAGTATGCCGGCAAATCGGCTGCAGTTGTGGGCCTATATGGAAAGCGACCGCATAGCCAACCCGGTGCCGCGCCAGTTCTATAAAGAACGCAGTGTGGTAATGGAAGAACGCCGCATGCGCGTCGATTCCAATCCCATTGGCTTTATGATTGAGCAGTTTTTGGCCACGGCCTACGTCGCACACCCCTACCGAAACCCCGGCACGGGATGGATGTCCGACATCAGTCAGGTTTCAGCCACCGAGGCCAACGCATTCCACAAGCAATACTATGTGCCATCGAACATCGTGGTCACAGTGGTGGGAGATGTATCGGCAGCCAAGGCGATGCCGATGCTGGAGAAGTACTTTGGCAGCATTCCCATCGGACCAAAACCGTTGCCTCTGGCGACGGTAGAGCCACCCCAGCAAGCTGAAAAATCCGTCGCACTGGAAGAGCCCACGCAACCTTTTTACCTCGAAGGCTATCATCGTCCGGACTATCTCAATAAAGACGATGCGGTCTATGACGCGATCAGCGACATTATGTCGAACGGGCGCACCTCAATCTTGTATCGCAGCCTGGTGCGGGACCAGAAAATTGCGGCGGAAGCGGCTGGATTCAGCGGATTCCCCGGCGACAAATATCCCAATCTTTTTGCGTTCTATGCTGTGCCCACTCCAGGCCATACGCCCCAGCAGATGCGAACCGCAATCCATACTGAAATTTACAAGCTAAAAACGCAAGACGTTACCGATGAGCAATTGGCGATGTTTAAAACGAGGGCCCGTGCCGATATTCTTCGCAGCCTGGACAACAACCAAGGGCTGGCACAGGAGTTGGGCACCTATCAGTTGCGTTATGGTGATTGGCGGATGCTATTCGAGCAACTGAACAAGATCGATGCCGTCAGCAAAGCCGATATTCGCCGCGTCGCCAACCAGGTATTCACCGCCAAAAATCGGACCTACGCCATGATTGAATATGCAGCGCAGAAGCCGGCGAAGCCAGCCCACGAGGCACCCGCGCAACCAGCAGCCAAGACCACTCCGTCGAAACAAGGAGGCCGCTAATGCGCACTCGCATCGGACTCTTCGCAGCAATTCTCGGCGTAGCATTCGCATCGTTGGCGGGCCCAGCATTCGGCCAAGCCACTACGCCGACGACGACAGCACCGGGATCACCCGCTCCCTGGACTTCATGGAAGAAAGTTCCCATTCCCCCGCTTCCGGCCTTCCATCCCAAACAGCCGACGCGGATCACATTGAAGAATGGGATGACGATTTTTCTGCAGGAGGATCACGAACTACCGTTCATCAACGGCTTCATCATGATTCGTGGCGGCTCGCGGGATGAACCGGCGGACAAGACTGGACTGATCGATCTGTATGCTGAGGCGTGGCGCACCAGCGGCACAGCGGCCATGACCGGCGACAAGATGGATGACATTCTGGAAGCGAAAGCCGCCAAAATAGAAACCGACAACGATACGGAATCCACCAGCCTGACCTGGTCGAGTTTCAAGCAGAATTTTGACCAGGTATTTGGAATGGCGACGAACCTGCTGCTGCATCCGGAATTTCGTGCGGACAAGCTCACGCTCGCCAAGCAACAGGAAGACACCGGAATTATTCGCCGCAACGACAATCCCGAAGAGATTGCGATGCGCGAAGCATTGCTGCTTGCCTATGGCAAGAACAGCCCCTATGCGCGTGTGCCGGAATTCGCTACCGTGCATACAGTCACGCTGGCAGACCTGACAGCATGGCATGATCGCACTGTGACGCCGAACAACATGATCCTGGGAATCAGCGGCGACTTTAACACGGCGGAGATGGAAGAGAAACTCCGCGCCGCCTTTGAGCCGTTGCCGCGCGGTCCGAATTTTGTGTCGGTCAAAACAACGTTTCCCGGTCCCGCGCCCGGCGTATACCTTGCGCAGAAGAGCGACGTGAATCAGAGCAATGTATGGATCGTGGGACTTGGCACGGAACGCAGCAATCCGGATTATTACGCGCTGAGCGTCATGAACACGGTGTTCAGCGGCGGCTTTGGATCGCGCCTGTTCCAGGATGTACGCACACGGCTTGGACTTGCCTACGCTGTCGAAGGAGCTTATGGAGCCAGCTACGACCATCCGGGGATTTTCTACGTTGCGGCGGGAACGAAAAGCGCCAGCACCGTCGCTGCTACGCAAGCGATGCTGCAACAGATTGGCGAGTTGAAAACCGTTCCGCCCACCGCCGTGGAACTGCGAAATGCGAAAGACCAGGTGTTGAACTCCTGGGTCTTCCACTTCGATTCGCCGGCAAAAATCTTGCGGCAGCAGGCGACGCTTGCCTTCTTCGGCTATCCCCCCGACTTTATTGAAAAGTATCGCGAGGGCATTGAGAAGGTGACGGCCGCCGACGTCACCCGCGTGGCCAACAAGTATGTTCACCCATCGAAGCTGGCCATTTTAGTGGTTGGAAACGACGCGCAATTCGGTACCCCACTCTCAACGCTGGGGCCGGTAAAAACGCTCGACATTTCCATCCCGATGCCGCCTGGAATGCAACAGCAAATGGGCCAGCCCTAGTACAGATTGAAGGCCCGCGTAGTGACTTTCAATCGGAAGTCATTCTGAGCGAAGCGAAGAATCCAGAGAATATCCGCTTGGATCACACCGCGATGACCCTCTGGATTCTTCGCTTCAGGAATGACAAACATTGCCCTACTGCTTTTCGAACTTCAGGGCGGCGGAGTTGATGCAATAGCGGAGTCCTGTCGGCTTGGGGCCGTCGGGAAATACATGGCCAAGATGGGCGCCGCAACGGGCGCACGTCGCCTCCACGCGACGCATTCTATGGCTCGTATCTTCTTGGGTTTCCACCGAATCTGGCGTAAAGGGAAGCCAGAAGCTTGGCCAGCCCGAACCCGATTCAAACTTGGTGTCGGACTTGAACAGCTCCGCATCGCAGGCCACGCAGTGGTAGATTCCGTCGTCGTGGTTTTTGTAAAGCGCACCGGAAAAAGCGGGCTCGGTTCCCTTCTGGCGCGTGACATAGTACTGTTCTGGAGTCAGATGTTGACGCCATTCGGCATCAGTCTTTTCAATTTTTTCGGATTTTTGCGCGTTCTCGATCATCGCTTCCTCACTGACTTCAGACTATGTGAACCGGCAGCATCGTTCAACCGGGTTTGGCAGTCTTCCCAACGGTTGATATACTCACCAAGAAGCAGCAATCGGAAATCTTCATTTCCCTCCACTCATGTGCAGAGTTCCCTTCTGGAAAATCTACACGGCCAGGTAGCTCAGTGGTAGAGCGCAGCCCTGAAAAGGCTGGCGTCGGGGGTTCAATTCCCTCCCTGGCCACCACATTTCAAAGGACTTGCACGATTTGCCCTGCAAAACCCAACCCACACTCAACCCACATTCGCCCAATAAGTTCACGAAACCGCCCATTCTACGGGCGTTCCCGCGTTTACCGACGCTGTGAGCAGTTCGTCAACGATGCGCGTGTGCGCCCGCCGTTTGGAGGGTGTGGCCGCCTTGGCGTACAGGTCAAGAGTTGTCTTGCTTTGTGCGTGACGCAAGAGTTCCTGCGTTACCTTGACGTTCTCGTCGTTATCGATCAGCCAAGTCGAAATCGATCTTCGGAACGTATGCCAACCGACTGCTCCCGTGATCCCCGCTGCTGCCGCAGCAACCCTCAGATGGTTCGCGACCAGTGTGTTCGCGCGAAACGGCTTCTTACCACGCATCCTTGGGCTGGCAAATACCCAATCCGACGAACCGGCATAGGGAGTTTCCCGTCGCCAGGCCTGCAGCGAGTTAAGTACGGAGATGGCAAGCGGCATTCGGCTACTGGAGGCATTGGTTTTGGTTTCGCCGACGACGCCCGAAACGATCGCGCGTCGCACGTGAAGCACCCCGGTATCGAAGTCGATGTCCTGCCAGCGCAGCGCCAACAACTCACTGACGCGCAATCCCGTCGTTGCATCGAGTCAGGCCAGGCTGCAGGAGCGGATCGAGCATCTGGGCCAGCAGATCGAGCAGCTCAAGGAGCAGCGCAAGCAGACCCCGCACCATCTCACCTTGGCGCAGTTGCCGGAAGAGAAACGCTTCCAGCGGCTGCTTCCGGAGCGGAAACATTTTCTGGACACCATCCGGATGATCGGCTATCGCGCTGAACCCAGCATGGCGTCTGTGCTGCGCGAAACCTTGGCCCGCAGCGAGGACACCCGCGCCCTGCTCCGCCAGATCTACAACACCGAGGCCGACCTGTTTCCCGATGCCGAGAGCAAGACCTTGACCGTGTCGTGAGCACCACCTCACGCAGGCGGCACACGACCAGGCGCTGAGTCATCTTTGCGACGAACTCAATGCCACCGAGACCACGTTTCCCGGCACCGACCTGCGCCTGATGTACAAAATCGGCTCATGTTAATTTCCGCCCACTTCAGGATGTCTGAACTTTGCACACTCTCGCCCTGCATCGATGAGCCGCCCTCGTTTGGGCTATTGTCTTGCCGCACCCAGAATCAGGGGCTTGATCAGAGGTTTCTTAGGTTGACTTGGTGACGGGTCCTAGCCGGCATATCTCACACGCCGACTGTTGAGGGGGAGAGTGCGAGGGCAAAAAATAGGTGGAAAGGCCGTCATTTCTGTGGCATAACTGCGTTGTCAAGACGTAGTTTTGGCCGGGTGGAGGCGGCCTTTCACATGACAGAGTGTAATCAAGAAGTCTTCTCGTTTGCATCTCATTTTTCTCGCCGGGTAGAGGCCAGTTTCACGGCGGGTCAGGTATCGAGCGATGGCGGAGCGCTGTTGTTGCGTCAGGCCGATGGCAAGATCG
>JAJZCA010000327.1 GCA_021798735.1 Acidobacteriota bacterium
AGCCGGGTAGTTTGGCGCAATATGCGTTCGTCATTAGGGGGCGGCCCGTTTCTAAAATAGTCGAGGCGTAGCAGAAGCAACGCTCCAATCTCTTCCGTGCTCAAACGCGCGGTATCGGCGAGAAAATCGCCGATGTAGAAAGGAAACCAAAAATTCAATTCATCCATCAGCGTGGCCTCCACACCAGATCAGAGTTGATTTTCTGGACTTTTTTGGGTTCGTTGCTTTCGTGCAAGAAGTGCTCCAATTCTGCAATCGTCTTATCGGATTTCCAAAGCGGGCTGGCAGCCCTCGTCCAAAATGCGTTGCACTTCGCTCGCCGGTATGCGGACACAGCGACCAATCCGATGCACCGCGATCTTCCTAGCGCCGATCCATGCCCAAACAGTTTTAGGCTGGATACTCAGCGCACTTGCAAATTCCGGGACTCGCAGCAACTTGTTAGTGGTTGCCACATTATTTTTATCCATGATTCCCTTCCATTCGCCGGGGTGTACTATTGATTTGAGACGACAGTACATGAAGGTTATCCATAACCGCAAGACTTATGAATGCGGTTATGTGAAAAGAGGGACATATGTCGGAATCCGCATTCGCGTGGCGCACACCTGTTATGCGCACCGTGGCGCTGGAAGTTGACGTTGTATACACGGCCCGATTGACCCGCATGGCGATGATCGAAACCGGGGATGAGTGCCGATTCGAGCAAGCGTGGCAAGTTGAGTATTTGCAAAATCTGCCACGATTGGAGGATGGCCGGATTGACCCCGTAGCGTTGCGACGCCAGAACGAAGAGCGTTCCCAAAAGGGGTACGAAATTAACGAAGGGGTCAGATTAGACCCGTACAAAGTCATGGAAGCGTTTGAGTTGTTGAAATCACCGGATGAATTACTCGCGCTGCTGAATGGAGCGGGTTTGTTTTGGGGGTTGGGGAGTCTGACTTGGAGCCAGTTTTTAGAGTGGCAGCGTTTCGTCCGCTGCGTGCGTAATCCGAATTTTCCAGAGAATGCGGTGAAACCGGGCTATCCGGCGGAGGCGATCAAAGCCGTGAGGGGGTTCCCCAACAAGTGCTTTCCTGCATCCGCCTGGATAGAAGATGACTTTATACGTCAGCAACGCTCGCGTTTCGCAGAGACTAACCCAGAGCAGCCCGATCCGTTCGCTACCGCCAAAGCGTTCCGTGAAGAAGAACTGCGGCGCTTGGCAATGTGCTTTCATCAACCGTCACCGAAGATGATCGAATTCAATTTTCTCTTGTCTGCGACCATGTTTCCCACGCCCGACGAAATGACCGAGCGCAGCCAAGAACAGCGAAGCGTTGCGGGCAAACGAAGGGTTCAGAAAACGGAAAGCAAGCTAAAGACACTCAGCAAAGTTAGCTGGTTTCCTGAAGCCTATATCGCCGAATACAATCTCAAGCCTGTGATGGTGGTGAAGGCGAGTAATATTCTGGAGGCAATCGCCGCTGCGATATGGGCAGACCGTCACCACGGCATCAAGTACGCCAGATGCGAAGGATGCCAAAGGCTGTTCAACAAAGAATCGGAGCATGGCCAGAAGTATTGCTCAGACACCTGCAAAAATGTGGTCACGCAGAGAAAATGGCGAGAACGGCAACGGGTCGCAAAGGACATGGCTGCACAGCGCAAAGGCAAGCCGAAGAGAGCAAAAAAAGCGGATTTAGCGAAATAAGGCCGCGTCACGCATCGTTCTGTACCGGCGCACCAGCACCCATGCATGACAGCAACCAGGATAGAAACGGAGCAACCGCAATGAGCATCTATGAACGCGGAAACGTCTGGTGGTACAAGTTCAAATTTCGCGGGCAGGAGATTCGCGAATCCACGCACAGCACATCGAAGACGCTTGCGATCCGCGCCGAACGCGAGCGTAGACGCCAGCTTGAGGAAGGCATCAATCATCTGAAGGCCAGCAAACAGGCCATGATCTTCTCTGTCCATGCAAAGCATTGGCTACAGGACAATGGCCCGCATTGGAGCGCGGGCACAGTAGAGATTCAAAGCAGGGCGATTCACCATCTGACGCCGCGCTTTGGGAAGTTGCTGCTCACGGACATAACGCCCGCCACGATCAATCAGCACCAGGCCGCGCGGAAGAAAGCTGGAGCCAGCAATCGGACAATCAACATGGAAGTGGGAGCGCTGCGGATGAT
The DNA here is from genome assembly GCA_021798735.1 of Acidobacteriota bacterium. Lineage (GTDB taxonomy): Bacteria > Acidobacteriota > Terriglobia > Terriglobales > Acidobacteriaceae > JAKAAZ01. The sequence continues at coordinate 2,175 of JAJZCA010000327.1, forward strand.
CCTTCGCAAGCATCGGCTATGGGCGAACCTACAGCCGGACGTGCGGATGCTGCCTGAGCGGTCAGACATTGGCCGCGCACTCTCCGCCGATGAAGTTCACCGGCTGCTGTTGGCATGTAAGAAGAGCCGGAGCCGGAGTCTGTATCCGGCTGTCCTGCTGTCCATCCATACCGGCCTACGCAACCAAGAATTGCGCCTTTTGCGCTGGCGTCAAGTGGACATGCTCGAACGAACCATCACGGTTGGCAGGTCGAAGACGAAAGGCGGTGAGGGCCGCACAGTCCCACTGAGCGAGACAGCCACGCAATGTATTCAGGAATGGCGTAGAGAGTTCCCCGATGCCAAGCCGGAGCATTTTGTTTTCCCGTCGGAGAAGTACGGCTTCGCCGGAGAGCCGGGCCATCTGCAAGGCGTCATCACGCCCTATGACCTTCGCCCGGATGTTCCCATTGGCTCATGGAAAATCGCATGGGCGAATGCGCTTCAGGCTGCTGGCGTGCAGTGCCGCTGGCACGATTTGAGACATACCTTCGTCAGCCGGATTGCCGAGAGCCAAGTGAGCGATGCCACGATCATGGCGCTGGCTGGACACCTGAGCGTCAAGATGAAAGAGCGGTACAGCCACGTCCGCGCGGAAGCGAAGCGGCAAGCTGTGGCTTCGCTGGACATTCCCCAAACCGAAGGCCGAAGCGCCGCGCCCGTACAGTAACAGGCCCCTAAATTAGCTTCCTTCGCTTATTTCGCACTGTGCGCCGTTCGCCGGGCCAACCGCGCCAAAACGCCAGCCCAGTGCGGCGGATTGTTCGGCTTTCCTACCCTTAAATTCGCTAATCTCGCTTAATTCGCAAACCGGGATAGTTTCACGCGCGCACAGTAGACGCCGGGGATGCCGATTCGCAGATGTGCTCACCAGGGGAAAAATCATCGCTTTTCAATCGGAGGGGGTACAAAAGTGGGCACAGTCGCAAGCGGCCTAAAATTGGAATCAGATGTAAGTTATTGATTATAAATGGTGGGCGAGGCGGGAATTGAACCCACAACCCCCGGCTTAGAAGGCCGGTGCTCTATCCGATTGAGCTACTCGCCCAAACGCGCGTATGCAACCACACGGCTGGCTTCGCTCTATTGTAGCGTTCCCCGGTTTGTCTTGAAGAATATAGAACTGTCTACATCAATTACTTTTCTACTTTTCGCTATCGTTGGCAGCCGGGTCCGTTTTTCCGTGCAGAGTGACGCCTATTCCAAAAGGGAGATCCCCCGGCTGCCGGAGGATCCTTACTGATGGAGAGGAGATCGTATGGAGATGGACAAGGAGTTGATCGACCGGCTGCTGGAAGATTATCAGAAGCCGGAGGATTTGATTGGCGAGAACGGGTTGCTGAAGCAGTTGACCAAGGCCATCGTGGAGCGAGCGTTGCAGGCGGAGCTGACCACGCACCTGGGATATGAGAAGCATTCCCCGGAAGGCCATACCAGCGGCAAGTCGCCGCGGCGACCAACGGCGTCAGCAGCAAACAGTTGAAGGGCGAGTTCGGCGAGGTGCAGATTGAAGTGCCGCGCGACCGGCAGGCGAGCTTTGAGCCCAAGCTGGTGGCCAAGGGGCAGACGCGCTTTGCCGGATTCGACGACAAGATTTTGTCGTTGTATGCGTGAGGCATGACGACGCGCGAGATCCATGGCCACCTGGAGGAGATGTATCAGGTGGAGGTGTCGCCGGCGTTGATCTCGAACGTAACGGATGCGGTGATCGAAGAGGTCAACGCATAGCATCCTGCCAGTTCCAGACTCTGCTCGATGGCCGCCGACTTACGCTCCATGCGCAGGCAGTTGCTTTCTTCTTGTAACTCGATTTGTAACTCGACTAACTCATCCAACCTATACTGCTTGCCCGCCTTGCCCTTGGCGATGCACTGCACTTCAGGTTCATGCACACTGTAGATCCTGTTCTTGTCCTGTCTCTGTTGTTCTTCGATTAGATGCGCTGTCTGAAGTAACTTGTCGAGTTTCACGGAGGGTTCTTCTGTCTGGCGTTCTATCTCGCGAATCACGCGCCCCAGATGGGTCCTCAGTTTGCGCGTGCAGGCAGGATGG
>JAJZCA010000328.1 GCA_021798735.1 Acidobacteriota bacterium
CCCCTGTGTACAGTTGCGCGAAACGCCGTCGCCGATAGACCGTCGCCTGCACCCGCCCGGTGGCCGTGTAGCGCGCGATCAGCCGCGTGCCCTGCGCACGGCTCAGCCCCGTCATCTTCTCGATGTAACGCCGCACCAGGCCCCGTGACGCCTTGCCCAGTTGGGCGTATTGCTGTCCGACCAACACCCGCTCCACCCAGCCATAGAGCTGCCGCCGATTTTCGCCCTCAAACCGGATTTCCTCGCTGGCCGCGACAAACCGGCCCATCGCCTCCAAACTCAACTCTTCTGATCGAACCATGCGGATGTTCACTACCCAGCATGACCGACCCTTCAGGCTCATCTTGTATTGGAATCAATACCGGCCTTCAGGCTCATCTTGTATTGGAAGTTTGGTCAACACAGGACAATTGTTTACGCTAGCCGTGAAACGCCTATTTGTGGCGTCCCTGCTCGCGCTGCCACTCTCGATAGACTTCGCTTTTCGACACGCCTCGGTCCCGCGCGACGCGTTTCAGAGCCGCCTGCTCATCAAGACCTTGTCCTAAATATAAAACCATGGCGGCGCGAAGATCACTTTCCAACCCCGCACCCACTGCCGCGGACTCCGTCGAATCGGCTCCCGCAATCATGAGCGTCATTTCACCGCGCAGCAGGTCCCGGTTTGCAAAGGAAATTTCCAACTCCCGCAACGTACCGCGCAAAAACTCTTCATGGATCTTGGTGATCTCGCGAGCCAGCACCGCTCGTCGCTCCGGCCCGAAAATCTGCAGCGCGTCTCGTAGCGATTCCACCACTCGGTGAGGAGCTTCATAGAAAATCAGCGTGGCCCGCTCACTGCGAAGCGTCTCAAAAAAACTGCGCCGCTCGCCGGTGCGTGGGGGCGGAAATCCAACAAACAGAAACGATGTTGTGTCGAGGCCCGATGCAGCCAACGCCGAAACCGCGGCGGACGCGCCGGGAATCGGAATCACCGGAACGCCGGCGGCAACCGCCTGCGCCACCAGATGCGCTCCTGGATCGGAAATGCCCGGCATTCCAGCATCCGAGACCAACGCAATGCGCGCCCCGACCTTTAATTCCGCAATCAATTCTTCCGCGCGCTGACGTTCGTTATGGGCGTGGCAACTCACCGTCGGCACGGCGATGCAATAATGCGAAAGCAGTTTCTGCGTCTGGCGCGTGTCTTCGCAGGCAATCCGATCGACGCTTCGCAAAACCCGCAATGCCCGCAGAGTGATGTCCTCCAGGTTTCCAATCGGCGTAGCAACAATATAGAGCCCCGCAGTAAGCGGCTTTGCCTCCCCTGTCTCCGATGCCGAAGTTGGCTCCTTTGGGTTGTGCGCGCACCTGGCCATCAGTGTTTCAACTGGACTGCTGCTGCAGTCGTCGGCTTTCCGCCAGCAATCCCATGCTGTGCATCAGGTTCTGTAGCGTCACGATGCCAACAATCTGCTCGCCGTCGAGCACGGGAACCAGCGAAAGCCCGCGTCCCGCATTGATGCGGCGAAACGTGGCGCCCAGCGAATCTTCAGGCTGCGCCACCTGGAACCCGCGCGACATGATCGACTGCACATAGCCGTTGCCATCGATCTGTAGCGTCTCCAGAATCCGCTGCCGAGATACCACACCCACCAGAAGCCCTCCGCGCACCACCGGAAAATCGTCCTGCAAATTGTGGATGGATTTGAAGATCGCGTCCTCCAGCGTGTCCGAGGCGGAAAGACACGCAAAATCCGTCAGCATAATGTCGCGCATCCGCACCGTATCCACGACGGATTGAAATACCAGACCCTGGTCCTCCAACTGCGCGCCCACAAAGATAAAAAAGCCAGCCAGCAGCAACCACGGGCTCTGCATGAAGACGCCTGCGACGAACAATGCCAGCGCAATCGCCTGGCCAATCCCAGAGGCCGCGCGTGTCCCCTTCAGTGCCCCCTGAGAACGCGAAAAATTGCCGCGCATCAGCCTGCCCGCATCCAACGGGTACGCCGGCAGTAAGTTCACCGCGGCAAGAAATATATTCAGCCAGAAAGCGCTCCGCAGCAGATGCTCGGCGCTTATCCATGGTTTCGCCATCACGGTGACGCTGGGTGAAACTCCCACAATAAAGCCCAGCAAGACGAACGCGGTCACAAAATTTGTGATCGGACCAGCCATTGCCAGCGCAATCTGGGCGCTTCCTTCCGTGGCCTTCTCCGCCGACTCCGGTGTTGCGTAGGAGGGCAAGCCGCCGATCGGCAGCAGGAGCAGGCTGCGCATTTCCAGCCCGTGATAGGCGGAGACTACGGCACGGGCCAGTTCACGCAGCCCAACAATCCCCAGCAGCAGCAGCCACAGCGAGACGCCTCGAATCGCCGCCGTGCCACTCATCCCCGTGTACAACAAGGAGAGCCCCAGCAACAGCGCGAACAAAAAGTGCAGGCGAATCTCCACGCCCAGCAAACGCCCCATCGGGATGGACCAACCGCGCATGTCGAAGCCTCTCCAGTATTGTAGATGGAGTTGCCTTGCGCGTTCCCGGCGAGAACAGTCGAAGGTCACGAAAAGCACCCCGGGTTATGGGTGAATATTTGTCTCGAAGAGATCGAAAGCAACGCTGATACTGAATCCATGCGCGTGATCGCAGGCAAATACCGTTCGCAGCCTCTCGACTCCCCAAAAGGATGGGACACTCGTCCCACCAGCGATCGGCTGCGGGAAACGCTGTTCAATGTCATCGCTCCCCACATTCAGGACGCCATCTTTGCGGACTTATTTGCAGGCACCGGCGCGGTCGGAATTGAGGCGATCAGCCGCGGCGCACGCCACGCGTACTTCGCGGAAAACGCCAAAGTCCCTCTGGAAACGTTGCGCCGCAACCTTGACCGGCTTCAGATTCGCGAGCAGGCGACGGTTGACCCCGCAGGCACAATGCCTTTTCTTCGGAGGCTGTTGCGGCAAAAAATCCTCCTTGATCTGATATTTCTTGACCCACCCTATAAAGACCAGCTAGCGTATGAAACAGTCCTGAGGTTTCTCGCAGAGCACCCGGTTCTCCCTGCCGGTGCCCTTGTGATTGTGGAACATTCTCGACGTTTCTGTCTGCCAGAAGCAGGCTCGAAGCTACAGCCCTATCGCCTGATCGAGCAGGGCGAAGCGGCTCTAACCTTCTTTCTTTGCAATACAAATGCCGAATCACGCCGCAGTTGCGACGGCGATTGAGGAACTTTCGTACGGGCTTGGTGTTTTCATTTTGAAATCCTGTCAGTTACCCGGGTTACCTGGGCATAACTAAAGTGCTGTAACCGGATTCCTTGTTATGGTGTAAATAGCCCGCTACCTTAGGTTCACTCCAACAAAAAGTTGGAGAGGCTAGTAGACGAGGATGGATGAGATGAAAATTCACTTTCTGCGCGGTATGCTTTTTTCTGCGGTTCCGTTTGTTTGCGTTGTAACCATGACCGCAACCCAGGCGTCTGCCCAACAGGCTCGCGGCTGGTCCACAGGGCATGTCGAGAATGTCGTCTTCGACGGCTCAACGCAGGCCGGATGGTATTCGTTCCCGGGCCAAAGCCCCAAGCTCCACTTCAAGGGCGACCAGGTTCGGATTACATCGCGGGTACACAGCACCGTGCTGCTGAGTCGCGATGCCGACGCTTCCGGTACATCTGCCGAAGTCGAGCTAATGCGTGCGCCGAAAAGTACATCGTCCATTTCCGGCCTCGGCCTGGTCGGCGATGCGAACCATGCCGTGGTCATCGGACTTGGCGACGGCAGCATCGTCCTTTGGCAGATGGGGCCCAATTCCGCCACAGTTTTGGCCCGTCAGCCCGTAAATACCAACTCTGAGTTTGAATTTCGAGTCTCGGGTGGGGCAGACAACGTGCGCTTTTTCTGGCGGCATCAGGGAGATGCTGCATGGCACCCGCTGGGAAACGCTGCGGTAAGCCGTGTTCTGACCGCCTGGCGGGAGCCGCTGCGCTTCGGACTGCTGCTCGATGGTCCTCAAGGTAGCGAGGTGGTCTTCAGCAACTATCGTGCATCCCTGGCCAATGAGGCCAGCGCCTCGCTGCTACCCCTGGCGGTAGCCGGCCAGTAGTTTTCCTTTTTCGAGGCGGCCTGAGCGATTTTATTCTTGGGCCGCTTTTTTTATTTCCGATCACTCCGGCCGCCTTCGCCCGTAGCAGCCCCGATACCGCCAACATGCTGACCGGTCGCCATGTCCACCGAAAACGGAACCTCCGTGTCGGTCTCCAAGT
>JAJZCA010000329.1 GCA_021798735.1 Acidobacteriota bacterium
GATTGTGCTGGGTGGAAATGCCTTCATTGCGAAAATTTCGATTGATCTCGTAGACGCGGTCGAGTCCGCCAACGACCAGACGCTTCAGGTAGAGCTCCGGCGCGATGCGCAGGAAAAGATCGATATCGAGCGCATTGTGGTGGGTGGTAAAAGGCTTGGCCGCCGCGCCGCCTGCGATGGGCTGCATCATCGGCGTTTCCACTTCAAGAAATCCGCGGGCATCAAAAAACTTGCGCATGGCGCGCAACACCGCGGCGCGCTTGACGAAGACCTCGCGGACGTCGGCGTTCATGAATAGATCGACATAGCGCTGGCGATAGCGCAGCTCTACATCGGCCAGGCCATGGTATTTCTCCGGCAGCGGCAACATCGCTTTGGAAAGAAAGGTGAGCGTGTCGACGTGGATGGTCAGCTCGCCGGTGCGAGTGCGGAACAGATAGCCGCTGACGCCGATGTGGTCGCCCATGTCGAGCAGCTTGTAGAGCTGGAATGCGTTCTCGCCGACGGCATCCATGCGCACGTAGATTTGCAGGCGCGCGCCATTTTGTTGCAGCACGGCGAACCCGGCTTTGCCCTGGGCGCGAATGGCCATGATGCGTCCGGCGACGGCGACGGTGACGCGATTCTGCTCCAGCGCCTCGCTGGTCGCGGCGTCGTATGCGGCGCGAATGGCAGCGAGCGTATGGGTGGCCGCGAAGCTGTTCGGGTAGACCGGATGGCCGAGGGCCTCGATCTGCGTGAGCTTTTCCCGGCGAAGATCGAAGACGCTTTGTTCAAATTCCGATTCGTACACGCAATTTTTCCTTTGGGGTGTGATCGCTGGATTCAATGCCAGTATAGATGTTGCGTGCGGTACTCTCTGTTTCCGAAAGTGGGCGGTTCAGGCAAGAAGGCCGGAACTGTAGCTTCTCGGCGACCATGGCGGCTGCATGGGTCTTCGAATCCAGATTTCGCATGCCGCGATTTCTTGAAGGATTGGGCCGGTTTTCCGGGTTAGGATAAAAACATTCACCCGCGGAAACAGACCGCATCTTATTCGAATGGCCTTGAAGGAGTAAACAATGGCTCGAACGGCATCCAACATGCTTGCGTTAGGAACAACGGCGCCAGACTTCTCTTTGCCCGACGTAATTTCCGGCAAGACAATCACGCGCGACCAGGTTACGGGCAAGCGAGGATTGCTGGTGATGTTTCTGTGCGCGCACTGCCCATTCGTCCAACACGTCAATCATGAACTGGCGCGACTGGGGCGTGATTACGCGGGCCGCGATCTCGGCATTGTCGCGATCGGAAGCAACGATGCAGCTACCTACCCCGATGACGCTCCGCCGGGACTGCTTGCCCAGGCTGTTGCTCATGGCTTTACATTTCCTTATCTATACGACGAGACGCAGGAGGTTGCGCGAGCCTTTCAGGCAGCCTGTACGCCGGACTTTTTCTTGTTTGACGCCGACAAGAGGCTGGCCTATCGCGGCCAGCTCGACGGCAGCCGCCCGGGGAATGGTATCGCGGTCGACGGTCGCGACCTGCGCGCGGCGATGGACAGCGCCCTGGCGGGAAACCCGGTTCCGGCAGAGCAGCAGACCAGCGTGGGATGTGGGATCAAGTGGAAGAAGAACAGTTAGCGTGGGCGTCTGCAGAGACGGAAAAGATGACGGCGAAGGCGATTCAATTCGACATCGTCACAGTGTTTCCACACTTCTTTGAAAGCCCGTTCGGTTTTGGGGTGCTGGGTCGCGCAATCGACGAGGGTCGGGTTCGCGTCAGCATTCACAATTTGCGCGACTTTACGACAGACCGGCACAGGACGGTCGATGATCGACCCTTCGGCGGCGGCGAGGGGATGGTTTTGAAGCCGGAGCCGATGTTTCGCGCCGTTGAGTCTCTTGGGGTCGCTGAAAAGAGTGCGCGTGACAGGAAGCGTGAGCGCGTCGTGCTGCTCTCCGCGCAGGGCCAGCCGTTCACGCAGGCGTTGGCCCGTGATCTGGCACATGTCGAGCGGATTGTGTTTCTCTGTGGGCGCTACGAAGGCGTGGATGAACGCGTCAACGACCTCCTCGCCGACACGGAGCTTTCGATTGGCGATTATGTGATCTCTGGCGGTGAGCTGGCCGCTGCTGTGATCGTCGATGCGGTGAGCCGATTGTTGCCTGGAGTTCTTGGGAACGAGGATTCAGCCCGCTATGAGAGCTTTGCGGCTGAATCCGGCGCGCCGGTAAGGGGTTCGACAAGGCCGGAAGAAGAAATGCCTGTCGACAAGTCGCCGCCACGATCGACGTGCGACTCTGGAGGGCTTCTCGATTATCCTCATTACACTCGGCCGCCGGAGTTTCGTGGGGCCGAGGTTCCTGCAGTGCTGAGTTCCGGCAATCACGAGGATATTCGCCGCTGGCGACGGCGGCAATCGCTATCGAAGACGCTGCAAAATCGTCCGGACTTGCTGGCCGATGCACCCTTAACGGAAGAAGACCGCGCGTGGCTGGAAGAGATGCGTCATGCCAGGTGACAATTCCGACTGGATCCAGGAAAAACAGACCGATGCCGAGCACGATTTCCTTGCCAGCGGTGGCGAGATGGGCGCTCGCGTACGAGCGCTGGACAGGTCGAAGACTCCGCCGGTATCAAGGAGAATCACAGGGGGGAGCATGCGTGTACGCAGCAGCGCGAAGGCGGAAAAATGCGGGACGACGTTTACGTTGACCCTTCCGATTTCAAGACCGCAAATTCCCGGCCCGGAAGCGGTGTCGGTGGAGTCAATCGAGCCATGAAAACAAGACGAAATCGCTGATTCCATGTACACTAGTGTTTTGCGTCATGTCCCTATTTTCTTACTAGAGCAGGAACTATTTTATGTCGATTCATCCGGTAATGCAGCGTCTTGCTGCCAAGCTTCAGCGCACCGATCTACCCAATTTTGGCCCCGGCGATACGGTTCGTGTCCAGGTAAAGATCAAAGAAGGCGACAAAGAGCGCGTGCAGGCCTTTGAGGGCATCGTGATTGCGCGCAAGAACGGCGCAGAAGGCAGCTTTACCGTTCGCAAAATGAGCTTCGGCCAGGGCGTCGAGCGCATTTTCCCATTGCATTGCAAAGTTGTGGAGAAGGTAGAAAAAGTCCGGTCGGCTCGCGTCCGGCGTTCCAAGCTGTTCTATCTGCGAGCGCTGCGCGGCAAGGCTGCGCGTCTGCGCGAAGCAGATACCATCCGCGCGAAATAACGCGTTCGGTCGATTCTCGAAGAAATCAAAAAGCCGTATCCCTGCCAAGGGATGCGGCTTTTGTCTGGTGTTTGGGGGCCCACTGAGAGGATGGCTGCTGAAGGCTATTCCGGTGTGCCAGACAGTTGCAGCATGGTTTCTCGCGCCCGTTGAAACGCGTCGGAGCTGACATGGCCCCTGAAATGAAAATGATCGATCGATATCGCCGATTGTCATCGTGCCCAGGATGGAGATTTGCCATTCGATCATGTCGTTATGAACACTGCGGCGGCTCGGCTCCCAGAAGGTGTTAAGCATCGCAAGACATGCGATCGATAGGGCGATCCACAGCAGGACGATATCGATGTTTTGACCTGTGTCCAACAACGTAGACTTCTTTGAAGCAACTCAGCACAGGGGAAATCGTATCGTGAAGAGTGTGATTTCGCCACGCCATTTTTCAGGGAATCACGCACGCCGAAAACGGAGCAACCGGATGGATCCTGGTCAAAGCAGGCGGATTTCATCCAGGGGTTATACGGTCCGCACACGGCTGGCGGCGGCAGATGGCGACGGCTTACAATTCAGGAACATATGGATCGCAGAAAATTTGTACTAACTGCAGGAGCTTCTTTGGCCGCATCCACCCTGGATGTAACTTATGGCGAGCCGGCCAATGCCGCAACGCAACCAAGGAATACGCTGCCAGCGGAGAAACCGGATCGACCCAACATCATCGTCATCATTTGCGACGATCTGGGCTACGGCGACCTGGGGTGTTATGGCTCGAAACTGGCAACGCCGAACATCGACCGTCTAGCGGCTCACGGAGTTCGGTTTACCCATCACTGCACGCCAATCGCTTTGTGCTCCGCCTCGCGCGCGGCATTGATGACTGGACTGTACCCCACGCGTGTCGGCGCAACCGGCGCCTTCGGGCCGCTGAGCGATACCGGCATGTCTCTCGAAGCAACCACGATGGCGAATGTGTTGCAGAAGGCAGGATATAGGACCCTGGCTGTCGGCAAGTGGCACTTA
>JAJZCA010000330.1 GCA_021798735.1 Acidobacteriota bacterium
TACATGCGCAATGTCAGATTCAACAACCGCAACCGCATTAGCTATAACGGCGGGCGTGGCGGACTGAATGCTCGACCGAACCAGTCACAAATGAATGCGGCCCGCGCACGACGCTTCGGAGCATTGCCCTCCCAGCGCCAGCTGGTGCAGCAATCCCAACGCAATCGCTCCCAGTTTGCTAATGTCAATCGAGGAAGGCCAGCCCAGGGAGCCTGGACGCAGCCCGTCAACGGAGGTCGCAAAGCTCCCGCAGCGCGCCCACAGGACTTTCGTCCTGGGAGCCGCGCTCATCCTTCCCCTGGCGTTGGCCCTGCAAATACAAACAGATCCAATCCACAGGGCAGGCAGCGGCAGAATCGCACGGTGCAACAGCAGAACCGTTTCGCGCAACAGCAGCAGAATCGTCCCGCGCAACAGCCTCGTCCGAAATCCCGACCGGCGCCACAGCATCGGCAGGACAATCGCGGGCCAAACTGAGGAGTCGTTTTAGAACAAGTCGGGGATGGTCTGAAAGGCGATACGCGTAGGGGCGGCGGCCTTCGCCAGGTGCATGCTGGCGAAGTAGAGTGTCTCGGTCCCGTATTTCCGGTTGAGCTGATCCATGGTTGCGGACAACTGGTCGCGGCTGGCTTCTCGATCCAGGCTATGAAAGAGACTCAACGTATGCAGCGCGTCCGGAACCAGGTGGATCAGCGTGACGCTGACTAGGAATGGCTTTTCGTAGAGCGGTCCGATGGGGCGCATCGACCATAATTTTCGCAACCCTTCAATCAGAGTTTGCGAGTCCTGGCATTCCACCAGCCGCAACTGCTCGGTCCATGTCTGCTGGGGAATTCCTGAGCCGTGCTGGCCGGTGGCAGCCTGCTTCGGCACCGTAAACCGCAGCGAAAGCGAGATGCCGGCAGCCCACAACTTCTGCACTCGTAAACGCATCGCCGCTTTGTGCAGCAATTTGTGCGCTGCGGCGTATGTGCCTTCGAGCGTGCGCAACTCCGGCCCTAGCACATGCTCGTGGCCAATGGATTTCGCATGCTCCAAGTCCGCATCGTGAAAGTCTTCGCCGCGCAGCCAGTGCCACAGTCGCTCGCCCTGCACACCGCCCCAGGCCTGGCCAAGCTGCTCGGCGTTCAAGGCCAGCAAATCCGCCATGCTTTGTATGCCGTGGGTATTGAGTCTTCGCTCCAAGCGGCTGCCGATGCCGACTAAGTCTCGCAACTTTAGGCGCAGCAACGCGTGCGGCAGCAGGTCATGGGTCAGGGCGATCAGGCCGTCCGGCTTTTCCATGTCGGAGGCAATCTTGGCCAGATAGCGATTCGGCGCCAGGCCGATCGAGCAGCGGAGCGTGCTCCCCACCTGTTCGCGAATCGCGGTTTTGATTCGTCGCGCCAGATCCATGGCGGCCAGCAGCGGCTGCTCGCGACCAATCAACTCACACGCCATTTCATCAATGGATCGCACGGACGAAACCGGCACACAGCTTTCTACCGCCTCCACAATGCGGTGATGGTAGTCGACGTACAGTTCATGCCGCGCCTCGACCAGTACCAGTTCCGGGCACATGCGCCTGGCTTCGCCCACCTGGGTACCGGTTTTTACGCCGAATGCCTTGGCCTCGTAACTCGCGGCAATGCAGCAGGTGGTGTCGGCCATCAACGGCACCACCGCGACGGGCCGGTTCCGAAGTTCAGGTTCTTTCTCTTGTTCGACCGACGCGAAGTAGGAGTTTAGATCGAGAAAGAGCCAGCGCACGCGTGGCGCAACGGAAACGCGGGACACAAGTCCATCGGAATTTGTGCCTGATGGCACCATCTATTTCGCCAATCCTTCGCCATTAGTGTGCGCCTTTCTGTACTTACTGCGCAAACACTTGCCACCGTGTGGACGAGGAAAAGCAAACGCCGCAGTCGCATCTATGAAATGTCGTAGATGGGAATGGAAGAAGCCGCTTTACCGGCGGGTGATTGTACGATGGAGAGCAATTACGGTTTTTCATTGCCCATCTGGGTCAGCGCCATTTTCGCCTGCGTCAATTCTGGCCCGTAATCCTTGGGAGCGTGGGCAACAAAGGCGCGAAAGGCAGTCTTGGCACAGGGAAGATCGTGGGACTGCATGCAGGCAATTCCTAAATTGAGTTGGCCTTCGACATACGCCGGGTCGAGCTGGACCGCCTGCTGGAAGTGTTTGCGAGCGCCCGCGAGGTCGTTGCGCTTGTCGGCAACGATGCCCAATCCGTTATAGGCAGGCGCGTAGGGTTGAATCGTCAGTACCCATCGAAACACGCGCTCTGCATCGGCCAACCGGCCACTTTGCAGATACGCCGTTGCCAGATCGTTCTGGCCCTCGACATCGAGCGGATTCATCTGCGCCGCTTGCTGATAATAGGCGATCGCCTCATTCAGATTGCCGGCGCGAAGGTAGAGATTGGCCAGCCTTGAAAGAATCGTCCCATCGTGGATATTGTGATGCAGCGCCTCGAGACACGCCTGCATGGCCTGCGGATACTGGCCGCTATGTTCGTAGGAATCGATGAGCCAGCTATAGAGTGTCGGGTTTGCAGGATCGTTCATCAGCGCCTGCCGCAGCAACTCGATCTCGCGCGCGGCAGAAATCTTCTCGGTGTCGGCAATGGTTTCCAGCGTCTTCAGTGTGGCCAAATGGTCCTTGGGATCGTCGCCTTGCCCGTTCAATTGAATCTGGCGGGCGGAAAAGTCGGCTACGTATCCCAGAGATTGCATCTGTTCCATCGTCGGCTGGTCCAACTGCTTCATCGTCACGGTTTCCCTGCCGGAGCTTCCCGCCGCGCTGAGCTGCTGCAGTTCGGCATCCAGCTCACGGTACTTCTTTGGGTTGGCATCGAGAATGTTGTGCAACTCGCCCGGGTCCTGATCGAGATCGTAGAGCTCTGGCCTGGGAGCGCGGACGTACATCCAATGGGCGGTGTGAATGCCCCGCAGTTCCGCCCATCCCATGTCGATTTTTGGGACCAGCGTCTCTTCGTAAGAGATGTTGGAGGGAACCGCATGACCGCGGAACGCAGGTAGCAGGCTGGTTCCCTGAACGTCTGGCGAAGCCTTTCCACCGAGCAAATCCAGCACGGTTGGCAACAGATCGATTTCGCGCGCCTGCTGCCGCACCCGAGTGCCTGCCGGAATGCCGGGCCCGGACATGATCCAGGCAATGCGGACCGTGGCATCGTACAAAAAAATTCCGTGTTCATACTCTCCATGCTGGCCGAGGCTCTCGCCATGATCGGAGAGCAAAACGATCATGGTCTTGCCGGCGGGGGATTTCTGCCGGACAGCTTCCAGAAGCCGACCGACCTGCTGATCTTCAAATGCAATCTCAGCGTCATACGGATCGCCGGGATACTCCTCCCGAAATTGCGCGGGCGGCTGATACGGTTTGTGGGCGTCGTAGAGATGTACCCATAAAAAGAACGGCTTCGCAGGCTGTGCGCGCAGCCATGCAATCGCATGATCGGTCGTGACGTTCGCCGGCCTCGACGCGGCATCACGGCCACTGCTGGTCAACGGCATTTGATCGTTATAAGCAGTAAACCCTTGACTGAACCCGAAATGCTTGCCAAGGATAGTGGTACTCACGAAGCCGCCCGTGTTCCACCCTTGCTTCTCGAGGATCGTCGTCAACGTGGTCGAGGCAGGCTGCAGCGCAAACCCATTGTCGCGAACGTGATGGACGTTTGGATTTGTTCCGGTGAACATGCTGGCATGGGAGGGGCCGGTCAGCGGGGTCTGCGCCACGGCTTTCTCAAACAGCACGCCGTTGGCCGCAAGCGCGTCGATTGCCGGCGTTTTGATCTTGTCGTATCCATAGCAGTGCAAATGATCCGCCCGCACTGTGTCCAGCGTGATGAAAACCACATTGATGGGCTTCAGGATGTGTGCGGAACTTTGCTGCCGGGGGGCCGACTTGCAGGAGACGATGACAGCGAAGGCGAGCGTGCAAAGAACCGCCTGAGGCAGTTGTCGCAAACCGGGATGCATGAAAGCCGTCTCCTGAGCCATGAATCTGGAGTACTGTACTGTGCCTATAATCCCGTGAAAATGCTGCCAGCGCAATGACTTGGCATACTTTGTACGGCTGCCGGTGCGTTTAATGGGATGGTCCGCCGCGATTACCCAGCCGGAAGCTGGCGTATAAGAGGTTCACGGAGGGAGCACATTCATGGAACTACACACCATCGGCATCGATCTTGGCAAAACAGT
>JAJZCA010000331.1 GCA_021798735.1 Acidobacteriota bacterium
CGATCTTCTGCACCACCGGCAACAATTTTGCGGAGACCTCCTGCCCTTCCTTGCTCCAAGGATCCATCCAGAAAAGACGATCGCTCGAAACTTCGATGCCGGCATCCGACAGAGTTTTCTGCGCCGCCATCAATTCCACCTGCGCCTGGTTGATCTTGCCCGTCCGATCGCCATGGAACACCTGCCCATAGCTATCTTGAAATTGCGGAATGCTGCTCGCACCCGGCTGCCATCCTGCGGCAGCGCCAAACAAAATGCCATACCAGTCTTGATTGAACAGGCCCTCGCCATCGTCATTCCACACCGTGTTCAGCACGCCGGTGGAGCCCAGCCGCTGGCCGTCACGCACAAATTCCTGAATATTCAAGAGGCCCGCATTGCTGTCCGGATAGACCCGGTTCCAATTGTTCACTCCTGGCGCGACCCAGGTTTGCAGCCCCGCGTTGGTAAACGGCAACAGCCACTTGTCGTAGCCCCCTGCCTCCGGGCTGTACACCCAGGCAATCGCGATCATGTCCTTCGGCAGCGTCTTCACCAGGTCCGGATCGTGCATCGCAATATCTCCCCAGAACAACAGCTGCTTGTGCAACGGCTGCAGCGCCTGGTGGATCTGGATCAGGAAATCCATGTAGACCTTGCCCAATCCTTCCTTCGTCACCTCATCCTTGGTTTGTCCCCTCCCTAAGTCGAAGGTTTCATCCGCCCCGATGTGCATAAACGGTCCCGGGAACATCGCCGCAATCTCCGTAAACCACTGCTGAATCAGCTGGATCGATCCCGGCTGCACAGGAGCCAGCACCGTGCCGTGCGGCGTTTCCGCCAACTTTCCATATTTGTCGAACATCAGTGCGTGATGCAGATGCCCAAAGGCCTCCTGCTCCGGCACGATCGTCACGTGATATTGCTGCGCGTATTTCACCAGGGCCTCCACATCCGTGCGCGTCATCGCTCCGCCCGGAGGCGCACTCAACGGGTTCGACGCATACGCCAGTGTGTTCTCAAAATATGGGGAGTAGAGGTTCACCTTATATTCCGAAAACACCTTCACCTGGTGCTTCTGGAATGCCAGCGTCGGTACCGGCCCGCGTGAAAGATCGTCATCCACCCCGCGATATTTCATCGCCGGCCAATCGCGAATCAGCACCCCATGCAACATCGCATCCGACCCGGAAGCTTTTCCATCCGGCACTCCCCCGACAACCAATTGCTTGATGGTCTGCGCTCCGTAAAAGAGGCCGGCGCTGGTCGCGGCAATGTCGTATGTCTTTTTGCCCTCAGTCACCAGGATGTAGCCTTCGTCGTGCATGGCGGGGTCAAAGCTGACTTGGGAGCGCTGCAGGATCTTGGCTGCATTCTTGTCATCCAGCCGCATCAGAATTATCTGGACTTTGTCGTGATGCCCTTCGCGCGCCACGACCCCGCGGTCTTTCAACGTCTCCACCAGATCGGCGGCGGCAAATTTGTCTTCCGGGTCGCGGCTGGTGGTTTCCACGCTGACGCCATCTTTCAACGATAGCTCTGCGCGCGGATGAACTTCCCGCGGCATCGGCACCAGCGCCAGCGAACTGGCGGGCGTCGCAGCAGATGCGGACATCGAGCTAGGCGTTCCGGTCTGTGCCACGGCAGGAGTAGAGAGAACAAGCACGCACACGGCTGCCGATATCGCGTATCCGGCGCAGCAGTGCAAACGATTCAAGGCGGTAGGAAGAAGTTTATTTTTCACACTTTGAGCATACAACCCGCCAGCCTCTGCCGCCTTCGATTCTGCTGATTCGCCACTGCAAAAAAAAGAAACGCTTCCCGAAATTTCAGGAAGCGCCTCATTCATGCGAACAAGCTTTTCTCTATGCGGTCAGCGGCATCTTTACCCGGAAGCGTTCCATGGTGATCTTCAACGCGCGCTCAATCCGGCGCAGATCGCCTCGTTCCTCGGGAGCCTGAAAGGTGGATGCGACGCCCGACTTGGACGCGCGGCCAGTACGGCCCACGCGGTGGACGAAGTCTTCCGCCATTTTCGGCATGTCGTAGTTCACGACGTGCGCAATGTGCGCCACATCGATGCCGCGAGCAGCGACATCCGTCGCCACCAGCACGCGATGCACTCCTTGCGTAAAGCTGCGCAGGGCCGCGCTGCGTTGCGCCTGGGTACGATCGCCATGGATGCTGGTCGCATTCCATCCGGACATGCTCAGCTTCTTGGCCACGCGATCGGCGCCGTGCTTGGTGCGCACGAAGACCAGGAAGCTGCCTTTTTCCGAACGCAGCAGGTGCTCGAGCAACGGCATCTTTTTGTCTGTCGTCACTTCGAACGTCTGCAGGCGAACGTTTTCCGCCGGCTTCAGGACGGAGCCCATCTCAATGCGAACCGGGTTGCGCAGATAATCGCGAACCACTTCGGTCACTGGAGATTCCAGCGTTGCCGAATAGCAAAGCGTTTGATGCTGCGCCGGCAACGACGCAACAATGCGCTTGATGGCCGGCTTGAATCCCATGTCCAGCATGCGATCCACTTCGTCCAGCACAAGAATCTGCACCTGGTCCAGTTGCACCAGCTTGCGACGCAGAAAATCTTCCAGACGGCCGGGAGTGGCCACAATCAAGCGCGCTCCACGGCGAATCGCCTGCAGTTGTGTGCCTTCCGACAAGCCGCCCACCACCAGCGCTGCCTGGCTGGCTGCATCCAGCGAAAGATTGCGGTAGGCCTGTTCCACCTGCATCGCCAGTTCGCGGGTCGGCAGAAGAATCAGCGCGAACGGACTTTTGCCGCGCGCCTGCCGGCGGCCTTGGTCTTGGTCGGGCATCCTGGCAGACTTGTGCATGGCTTCGATGATCGGAATCAGGAAGCTGAGAGTTTTGCCGGTTCCGGTCTGCGCTGTTGCCAGCACGTCGCGGCCTTCCAGCGCCGGCGGAATTGCGCCTGCCTGGACCGGGGTCGGGATAATGAATTTGGATTGCGCGAGCTTGCTTTGAAGAGCTGGCAAAAGAGTGAATTCTGTAAATTGAGTCAAAGTTTTCCTTCGTTTCCAGGCCTGTTTTGCCTTGCACCCATGTGCAGACGGGCCGGAACACAGCTTGCCTTTACGGTCTTCGCGGCCGCAAAAGGTAAGGATGAAACCGCAGGGGATACCGGAGTCTCGAAGGAAAACGCTGGTTATAACCGCGTTTCAGGAAACTCTAAAGCAGATTTCTTAATGTATCTGCTCGGGGTCGACACGAAGAACAAGTTCGACCTCGGATGCCACATGACAGCTGGTATGGCGGTAGCGCTTTGCTTCGCCGCACCGCAACGCATACGTTCGCGAAGCGATCACGCTGTAGAGGCTTGGGAGGGTGCAACTGCGAACGGCCTGCCGTTGATCTGACAAGAACGGCTCACAACCAAATCACTGAGCGTAGCTTTATGATAACACGGCCAGGCCGCGTTTCTCCGGAATCGAGTTGTGTAAAGCTCTGGGCCAGTTGAAGTATGAAGCAGCCCGTCCGAAAGTTAGGGGTAGCTCGCGAGTTGACGCCCCCGTTCGTCCAATACTGCCTGACATAGCTTCATAACACCGTCGAATGTCGGCAGTTGATCCGGCCATGCACGAACCCTATCCCGGGCGCTATCTCATTTGAAGTACATGATTTTATGTACAACGCCCAAGGCTAACGGGGCCAGGTCTCATGCTTGGGCGGCTGGAGTCTGTTCCGGTTCGGCGGCTTCCACATGCTTGGCCGCTGCGGTCCTTCTGGCGTCAGGTTTCGGCGCTTCCGGCTTCTTCGCCGATTCAACCTTTTTGCCGGGAGCAAGGATGGCATGCAGGGTGGTGCCTTCCATCCGAGGATGAAACTCCACGATGCCAGCCTCGCCGACGTCTTGAATCAGGCGATTGATGATCTGATATCCCAGCTCGCGGTGGGCCATTTGACGGCCTCGGAAACGCAGCGATGCCTTTACCTTGTCGCCATCGTGCAGAAAGCGAATGGCCTGATTTTTCTTGGTCTGATAGTCATGCTCGTCGACGGTGACCGAGAGCTTGACTTCCTTGATGGTGATGACCTTCTGCTTTTTGCGGGCAGCCCGTTCACTCTTATCTTTTTCGTAGAGGAATTTGCCGTAATCCTGAATGCGGCAGACCGGCGGCACGGCGTTGGGAGAGATCTCTACCAGGTCGAGACCGCGTTCGCGAGCAATTTTGAGAGCTTCAAAGGGTGGGAGAACGCCAAGCTGTTCTCC
>JAJZCA010000332.1 GCA_021798735.1 Acidobacteriota bacterium
GCTGGTGTTCGATCTGGGGGCGCAGGCAGTAATCCCGTTGGTAGCTTATAGGAAGCGGCGAGGCGGGCTGGTTCCCTTCTCAGACACAGCTACGCATCGTCAGACTCGCGTCGAATCGACAACAGGAACTCAGTGGCAACTATGCTGGAAGTTTAGGTAGCCGTTCGCGGAGCTCTTCCGGTAGGCGTGCCTGAAGGGCGCGTGCCTGCTGGCTTAGATAGATTGGCGCCGGAGTGACGATGGCCACGATGATCCACGCCAGAAGCGAGATCAAAAGGCCCAGAATCGCCACCCGCTCCACGCTCACGACAAACGAGAGTTGGTGCAGTTGCAGGCTAAGAACCACCCAATCCCCGATCGGCTCAATGTGATGCAACACCACCAGGGCCAGGATGAAAGCTCCAATGGCAAGAGTCGAAGTACCGATCAAAAGCACGTCCACCGCACGATGGATGCGTTGGCGGGCGTGGCATTGGTGACATTCACGCAAATGTTGTTCGTAGTCGGTACGCATTTCAGGGTGTAGCCCGGAGATGTCATACCGCCATCCTGCAAGGATGTCCCCCACTGTGGGGTCGATACAACGGATTTTCCGCATAGTCTCCTGATTCCCTAAAGCCAACCACTCGCTACTCTATTGACTAAATTGTAACGTAAACGATAGCCGATTGCGGAAAAACGCTGCCACCTGAAGGCTATAAATCTATTGACTCCAACGGCTCGTTTTGCGATGCCAAATGCACCCGGTTTGTCAGCAGGCCCATTCTGCCATCGAGCGCACGTTCCGCTGAACTCCTTGCCAGTGCCGGCAAATTGTTGCTTTCAGAGAGGTGCACCAGAATCACATGGCGCGCCGCGCCGTCATATTCGGAGGCAAGGTACTCTCCTAGCGCGTCGTTCGACAGATGCCCGACACGAGACAGTACACGCTGCTTGACGATCCAGGGGTATGGCCCGTCGCGAAGCATTTCGACATCGTGGTTCGATTCAATCATCAGCAAATCGGCTCCGCGCAGATGCATGCGCACGTTGGGTGCCAAATACCCGAGATCCGTAGCGAGGACAATGCGCATTCCTTCCGCCTGCAAAACAAAGCCAACCGGATCCGCTGCGTCATGAGGAATCGTAAACGGCGTCACGTGGATGTCGCCAACGTCGAATGAGATTCCGGCACGAAAGTGCTCGACACAGGGTAGATAGGCCGGATCAGCGCTGGCAGCATTGTCCGGCGGTAACAGTTCTTCCAGTTCCGGCAGCGGAGTATCACCTTTTGCAATGGGTTCATCCGCATATTCAGCAACAATCGTCTCGAAGCGTATTGCGTGCTGCCGCGGCTGCTCGGCGGCAGCCGCCATGGAGGGAATTTCCATGGATGGATTGTCGGTGGGCGCACCAGCAGCAGGGTCAACCTCTCCGTAAACGCCAGACTTCATAGACGCTGCATATTGCTGACGGCGCAACTCGAGCCAGGCGTTCAAGCTCATCGTGGTTCGAGGGGTAATCCATGCTCGCCATGCTGTATGGGTCGCCTGGGTGGCGTAGACGGGGACATTCCATCGGCGAGCCAACACCGAAAGCCCCTGGACATGGTCCTGATGTTCGTGCGTGATCAGGACTGCATCCAGCTTCTCTGGGTCTTCGCCGCTGAACCGCATGCGCTTGGCAATTTCTCTGCAACTGAGTCCGGCGTCGAGCAAGATGCGAGTGCGGCTGGTGGAGACAATCGTGCAATTGCCTTTGGAGCCGGAGCCGAGGACTGTGACACGAACCATATGAAAAGAGTACCCCGTTTCGTCCTGGAAGCAAGAGTCAATTCATCGTGACTGAGAAAAAGCCGTGCCGACCTTCGAGCATCAATCGCCGGAAATCCGCTACAGATCATCCCGCGGGAAATCCCGGCGGACGCATCGCTTCTTTCAATACCGATAGAAGCCGCGACCTGATTTGCGACCGAGCCAGCCAGCGTCTACCATCCGCACCAGCAGCGGGCAGGGCCGATACTTTGGGTCGCCAAAACCGTCCTGCAGCACGCGCATGATGTCCAAGCACACGTCGAGGCCGATAAAGTCCGCCAGCGTGAGCGGCCCCATGGGATGCGCCATACCCAACTTGAAGACTTCATCGACTGCCTCGGGTGTGGCGACGCCTTCCATCACGGCGTACATGGCTTCGTTCAACAAGGGCATCAACACGCGGTTCGAAACAAACCCGGGCGCATCGTTGACCTCGACAGGAGTTTTCTCGAGCTTCAGCGCGAGGTCTTGGATCTGAGCAAAAGTTTCCTGGCTGGTGGCCATGCCGCGGATCACCTCGACGAGTTTCATCATCGGAACAGGATTGAAAAAATGCATGCCGATGACGCGATCGGGACGGCTGGTCACATTTGCAAGTTTGGTAACCGAAATGGACGAAGTGTTTGAAGCGAGGATGACGTCCTTTCGAGTGACCCGATCGAGATCTGTAAAGATGGTTTTCTTCACCTCGAATTTCTCGGTTGCCGCTTCAATCACAAAATCGCATTCTGCCAAGCGTTCGCGATTGAGCACGCCTGTAACACGCGCCAGAGATGCCTTGGCGTTGTCTGCGGTGATTTTTCCTTTGGCGGACTCGCGTTCCAGGTTCTTCCGCAGTGTGTCCAGTCCACGGTCTAAAAATCGCTGCTCTATCTCGCACAACAGCACGTCATAGCCGCTGCGCGCGAAAACATGCGCGATGCCATTCCCCATGGTTCCGGCACCCATCACGCCCACCACTCGAATCTCGCCCATGAATCCCATTCACTCCTTGGCCGACGCTCAAGCGGCCCGATGCACCTCAGAAGCAGTTTCAGCAAATACCTGCTCCTGAGGCCCAACCCGCATCCCGTATGGATTTCCTGCAACGGTCTAATGACCGGCAGTCACTGCAGCGGGGGCTTCCTGAGCAGCGTACGAAATAATCTGCTTCAACGTGGCATAGGGCACGCCCGTCCCCGGAATAGGCCGACCGTTCACGAACAAAGTAGGTGTCTCGTTGACATCCAGATCCTTGCCTAGTTTGACCGAAGCGGCCACAGCACTTACCGCAGCCGGGGAATTGGCACAAGTCGCCACAGTGGCAGCGTCGGCACCGGCCTTGGTGGCTGCGGCGTTCAAGGTTCCGTCCGCATCTGTTTTCAGAGAGTCCTGGGTGTCAAAGACGGCCTGAACAAACTGGAAAAAAGCAGCATTTCCCTTCTGCTGGGCAACGCACATGCCATACTCGGCAGCCTTCTCCGCCTCCGGATGAATCGTGGTCAGCGGGAAGACCTGGAAGACAATCCGCGCGTTGGGAAAGTCTGTCGCCAGTTTGTCCATGGTGGGAGCGGCCAATTTGCAATCGGGGCACTGAAGGTCGGCAAACTCCACCAACATCAAACTTTTCGAACTGGATCCACGATACGGGCCGGTCGCTCCAGCTTCCAGCTTCTGCTGAACTGCGGCAAATGGATGAGCGCCAAACGTGATGACGTCCGACCCTGCAATGGCATGATGGCCATCGGGAGTCACAAAGAACACCGTAGGCGAGGCTGTGTGAGAGACCCCTTGCTCACCGACCAGTATCGTGACCCGGCTGATGCCTGGAACTACGGTGGTCTGGATGCCCATCACCTGCCAGACGCGATTCGGATCGTATCCCCAAATCTGCTTCAGGAAAGCGTTGACCTCTTGGGTGCTGGGCGAGGCGGCGGTAAAGCTTTTCGGATTGGAGGGAGGGAATTCAATCTTCTCCGGCGGAGCAATGCTGTTCAGGTGCAGTGAAGGGGCCCCCGGAGAGGTCTGGGGGGCGGGGGCCTGAGCATTCTGCGGAACACCCTGTTGGGCGATCGCTGTCGCTCCACCCTGGACAATTGCTAAAGCAAAAGTCAGTATAAGTATCAACTTTATTTTCATGTATATTCCTCAAATAGTTAAATTAAATTATTAAACTTCGACCTTGACGGCAATTGGAAATCTACGGCCCACGCCAAACGATTTCTGTGTGACCTTCAAAACCGGTGCCGCCTGCTGACGCTTGTATTCACTACGCTCGACCATGCGGAGAACGCTCCGCACCAAGTCGATCTCTAAGGGCAGCGGGCTCGCCTGCACAATCGCTTCTGCCGTTTCATACCGCTCGACATACGCTTCCAGGATTGGGTCGAGTATGTCATAGGGAGGCAGCGAATCGGTGTCCTGTTGACCGGGACGCAAT
>JAJZCA010000333.1 GCA_021798735.1 Acidobacteriota bacterium
AGATGTTTCTCGAATGGTTCAAAATCATGGTCTCGGTGAAGAAGGGAATGCCTCTCCATCAGGCAAAAGGTTGCGATCAGGCAGTCGATGGTCTTGCGGACCGTATGTCCGCTGGATCGAAGGGAGCGATAGTTCCGCGCGGCGGCCACCGCCAGAGCCTCTCCTCCCGTGTCGAATACCTCGAACCTGGACAGATCGCGCCGCACCCGCGTGAAGGTTGAGTCTCCGACGATTCCCTGCAAAACCTCGCACAGAATAAGATCGGTCAACCCGAGGCGCTGCCGATTCAGCTCCCGGTCGAGCCAATCCGTATGCGGATTCGCGGTCCCTCGCAGGTAGTCGATCCACACCGTCGTATCGACAATCGTCATCTCTCGAAACTACTCCCGCACCCGACCCGCACGAGACTCATTCAGGTCTCCTTCCCATAAGACCCTGCCACGCAGCTTGCGGATCGCGGTTTGAGAGTGCGTCTTCACCAGCAACTGCAGGGCGGCTTCCACCACTGCGCGCTTGGTTCGAGCGCCGCTGCTGCGCATCGCGCGGTTGACAAGCCGATCGTCAAGTTCAATGTTTGTCCGCATAAGGATCTCCTATGTGTAAGAATCTCATATTTATGTGTATGCATTCAAGGCCGGGTGGCCCATTCAAGCCGTTTTTTTGGCTTGAGTGGGGAAGTGATTCCCCGAACCATTGCCGATGCCATCAAGTCGCTGAAGCAGGGAGTGTCGCGACGGCTGATTGGCGAGGAGGAACACTTCTGGCAAAAGCGCTATTACGATTTCAACGTCCGGAATCCTCGGCAGTTCGTGGAAAAGCTTCGCTACATTCATCGCAATCCGGTGAAGCGCGGACTGTGCGAACGTCCGGAAGACTGGGAGTGGAGCAGTTTTCGCCATTACGCCACGGGCCTCGAAGGACGCGTGGAGATTGAATCGGAGTGGGTTTCCAGAAAGCGCGAGCGAGCAGCAGGGAAAATGTGCCCAGCCGTGGAACTTGTACCCCACTCAAGCCAACAGAAGGCTTGAATGGGCCACGCATTATAAAAGGGCGCCCCATTCTTGTAAGCTGCGGTTGCTGTGCTAAAGCAGTCAACCCAAGCCAAAAGAGAGGAACACCCAGATGAACAGTGTGCGATATGTGGGACTTGATGTCCACCGGGACACGATTTCAGCGGCGGTGCTGAACGAGAGCGGTCGTCTCATCCAGCAGTCCATTCTGGCCACGCGGGCCGCAGCCATTCTGGAGTTTATCGGCGGGATGCGCGGGACTTTGCACGTGACGTTTGAAGAAGGCACGCATTCGGCCTGGCTGTTCGATCTGCTGTGGCGTCGGGTGGCTAAGCTGGTGGTGTGCAACCCGCGCAAGAACGCGCTGATGAAGTCGGGCAACAAGAGCGACGCGATCGATGCCCGCAAGCTGGCCGAGTTATTGCGCGCCGGGATGCTGTCGGCGGTCTATCACGGGGAAAAGAGTGCTCTGGAGGTGCAGCATCTGGTGCGGAGTTACACCATGCTGACCGAAGACACGACGCGAGTGATGGGCCGGTTGAAAGCTGTTTTTCGCGGCCAGGCGGTGGCCTGCGCGGGCAAGAAGCTATACGGAAAGCGGCATCGCGACGAGTATCTGGCACAGCTCGGCGCGGGCGCATTGAGGCGGCGAGCCGAGTGTCTCTACCAGGAGTTGGAAGCCCTGCAGCAGTTGCGCCGCCAGGCCAGGCACGACTTGATTGTGGAGTGCCGCAAGTATCCGGAGGCCAGGCTGCTGTGCTCGGTTCCGTTTCTGGGTCCGGTGCGCGCGGCAGTGCTGATTGGGCGGGTGCAGACACCGCACCGCTTCCGCACCAAGCGCCAGTTCTGGGCCTACTGCGGCCTGGCGCTGGAGATGCGCGACAGCGGCGAATATCGCATGGTCGACGGACAGGTGGAACGAAGAAAGAGGCCGGCGCAGATTCGCGGCCTGAACTGGAACCACAACCACGAGTTGAAGAACCTGTTCAAGGCCGCGGCCACCTCGGCCAGCGCCGGCAACGGAGTGTTTCGGGAGTTTTATCTCGGGCTGCTCAGCAAAAACATGCAGCCGGAGATGGCACGGCTGACGCTGGCGCGCAAGATTGCCGCCATCACGCTGAAGATCTGGAAGAAAGGAGAAGCGTTCGACGCGGAACATTTGAAGCCACAAGCAGCTTGAGCGCATGGCGTGCCGGACGGAGAGCGGAGTGATCGCGAAATCCGACGGCTACTGAGCGCTCGGGTTCGAGGGTGAGTATCTTCGGCGGGTTTAGGCAATCAGTCTCAAGGGCCACCGTATGCCCCCTCGGATAACCCAACAAAGCCATAGGCCACGAGTCTCAGATAGAACCATGGTTGGCAAATGCCAATCCGCTGCTTGCAGGCGCAAAGAAAGCCGAGCCGAAGAACGCGAACGACGATGACTCCGAGACCGCCCATGGATGCGGAAAAGAAAAGCCATGCTCCGGCGAACAGGGTTGCAGCCGCCAACAGGGGCTGGATGTCAGAAAAATATCTTCCCCCGGCGGATCAGGCGAAGTGTTCTTTCTTGACATCCCCTTTTATAGAACCCGCCGAGAGGGACACCGGCCAGGATTACAGTTTCGGAAGCTTTGCGACGATCAAGTCCTTAATTTTGCTGTAAATTCCCTGCGGTAGAATTCCCTTCGATACCAGTTCGCTTTTCTGCTTGTAAGGGCGGCCTGCAATGATTTTTTTCGCGTAACTGTCGCCAATCCCAGGCAGGGACTTCAAGTCGCTCAAAGAAGCAGAGTTGATGTCCAGTTTGCCCGCCTTTGAGGCCAGCGACGACAGCCCTCCCCATTGTGGAGCAGGCGCGCTCAATGCGGAGGCCATGGTTCCCGGAACAGCGGTCAGAGCAAGGGCCAAGCCAGTACCCAAAACGATCCGACTGAATTGCTTTCTGAAGTTCATCATATTCACCCTTCACTTCACTGCAAATTGGCGTTGACTATCATTCGAACAGTTAACCGTATGTGCATGTCCATAGTCAAAAAGTCAAAAGATTTCTCGGCGGGTGGCCCAAGTCAAGCCTCGGTTGCTTGAATGGGGGGGGCGGAGGGGTATCAGACCCGGCTGAATGCGTTGCTGCGGAGCGTGATGCTGCGGGATTTGGAGTCGAAGCGCAAGCGTGCTTGAGAGGATGAAGATGGGTGTAGGAAGAACTTCCCACATCTCAAAGGCGAGATGTGGGGCACCCGGCAATCGGATATCCGGCGAAATAGAAATAGATGACTTCCGCCGGATTACTGCCTCCGGTCTTTTTCCACCCGCTCGCCCAGGCCGTCGTACATGTGCTGCGCCGAGTTGGTGGAGATCAGATTGCTGGCCGTATCGTAGCTGTAGGTCTTGTCCCTATATATCATTGTATTGGCCTAGCTTTGAACGGACGCTCCTACATCTAATCCCATTCTCCAAAATATCACCACTGCCAGATATCATTCCAAGGAGCTGCAACTTCTCCAGCAAACGCTGCATAAGTACCAGGAAGTCTTTGGGCTGTATCTGAAGCGCCCGCACGATGATTTGTCACCTGTGTCCGGCCCCTTAGATCCCACGCCCTCGGCTCTACTTGCCGGTCAACTTTCCACTCGAAGTTAGAAGTGGTAGGCAAGTCCTACCCCTACCCGGTAATGGGAAGGAGAATACCGGGAGGACGGCGCATTGCTGTTGCCCAGATAATCGACCATGGCGCGTAATTTCAATCCGCGGAATATGGGTGCATCCCCGCCCCCGCCAATGGCGTAGCTGCTGAAAGTCGTGCTGCTGGTGGGGAAGCCAGGAACCACATTGCTGGTCAGATGCCCAACGCCGCCCAAGGCGTGAGCAAACACACTGAACCCCGCGGCATGGAGAGTAGCGCGTGGGCCGAACATGACCAGCGTCACATGCTGGGCGCCGGCGCCGGCATCGGCGCCGTAATGCGAGACGTCGCCTTCGACGCCAACCAACGGAATCGGCCTGACCTGCATGGCAAACTGCCAACCATTCATGCCTGGCGTGTAAGGAGCATAGAGATTCGCGCCAACGTGGCTGTAGCCGAAGTAGGCGTCTGCCTTAACCTTCCGGGCATGGGCCACTGGCATCAACGAGAAAATCAACACTCCCAGCAACACGAACCAACTGTACCGCTTCATCCAACCTCCGTTGTTATTGTTGGCCAAAAAGACTGTTTGAGA
>JAJZCA010000334.1 GCA_021798735.1 Acidobacteriota bacterium
GACACGGAGTACAGCGGAGACGCGGCGTGGTATCGCAACTACTCGACGCGCCAGGCGCGCTGGCTCACGCCCGACCCCTACAATGGTAGCTACGACCTCTACAACCCGCAGAGCTTCAATCGCTATATGTATGTCAACGGCAATCCGCTGGGGTACGTCGCCCCGACAGGACTGGCCGGGGCGGGCGTGCTCACCGGGATTGGGGGCGGGCCGTGTAAGACCGCCAACGGCACGATAGGGAGCAGCAGTTTTAGCGGTATAAGCATCCCTGTGGGCGGTGGTTTTTCCATCAACCCATGCGACCCGCTTGCGTCTCTTGCGGGTATCGGGGTGGTTGCTGCAATCAATGGATTGTGGGGATCGGGCACTGTAACACTTGCAGAGTTCACACCGTATATCGGGGCGGCCATAACCGTTCTCTGTAGCGCGGTTCCCGACCTCCACTCGAACCAAGCCCTATGTGGAGGAAAGGGGTTGACTTCCCTCATACCTGGAAACTGGGGCACTGCAACCGGAGACATAATCGCCGTCGCAGGTGCATACGCCTGCGCAGCAGGCGGGCCGACGAATCCGGGTTGCATAGCATTTGCGATCTATACCCTGACAAATGACATCCTGAGTTGGCTTGGTGTATTTGATGGTCCGCAGTTCACGGGAAGCCTTTTACCAAGGCCAAGCGATCTCGGCGGACTTGGGACTGCCCCTATAGGAATCCCCAATCAGAACCTGAGCATTTCTGACATTCTGGGCCAGCGAAGCGGGAAACAAGTGCCTTCTCCAGGCATGTTCCTGAATGGAACACCCGGATCGATCCAGTGATTCCTGCCCGGAGGGTTCCGATTTCATGGTCAAGGTCATATTCAATTCGCGAACAATGGTTTGCATCTTCCTCCTCATTTTGAGCGCCGGATCAGTTGCCATCGCCGCAACGAACGATGGCTTCATAACGAACGTCGAATCTCCAACGCGATTTGACATCGGCAAGATGCGCGTCGAGTTGAGTAACAGCACAAAATGCGACAGGGGCTTTATTTACGGCATCGCTGTCGGCCCAGGCGTCGGCTCGGCCCTGCCGTCTGCATGGTATCTGCTCCGCCCTGGCCGCCATTATTTCAGGCTAGATTCGATCAGAACCCAGCATGTTCCGTGCGGTGCTGTTCATTTTACGGTCGGCTCCCGCGTTCATCTGACGGGGACTCAAGCATCTGCTGCCACCTTCAATGCGAGTGTCGTTCTCGTATATGCGATACAGCGATCCAATTCCTTACATGGCTCGGCTGTTCTAGAACAGGGCTTCACAAGGCAAACATCGGAGAATAGCGTTGAACCGGTTTGGATCGACGGTTATAAACTCGACCTGACCCCATCGACGAAGTTTCAGTACGAGCTAGGAGATAGGTCTGCTGATCGCGATCCTCTCAGAGCAGGAATGCAGGTGATCTACAAGGCATCCCATGGCTCGGACGGATCGCTGATGGCTGAATCGATACAGGTGAGTGAAAACCAGCGGGAGGCTTACGAGGACAACTTCCTCAAGCTTTTTGCTGCCACGATTGCGCCCCCCGACTACAGCACGCGCGTACCCGGTACGATCCGTTTCAGGGACGGAGCTTCGGTCAGCATCGTGCCGGGTCAGGCAGTACAGGATTTCGTCTCCCGCCTCGGCATGGAGCTTGTGCCGGAATATCAAAGGTTGTTGCCCAATGGCGATCCTTCTAAGGTGCCCTTTCGATTTTTTGTAGTCCGACCTACTTCCTCTGCGAAGGAGCCGGACTTCATGACGATCAATGGCACGCTGCCACATCAAGACCCATACTGGGGATACGACTACCCTCATTCGACCGAGAGGATGAAGCAGCTTGTGGCTCTGCCGACGGGCTTGGTTCTTATACCGGAAGTCGCGCTAGCTAATCTGGACAGCGAGGCACAGTTGGCGGCGCAGCTCTCATATGGCATCACGGCGATTCTGCAAAAGGATGTCGATGATGCGTGGCGAACTGCGCGGAGCAAGAGCCAGCAGGACAAGGCAAATCTGTTCCAGGAGTTTCTGTCGCTCAATCAGCAGGTGCTGCGCGTGGGCATCCGGCAGATGTACGTTGCGGGCTACGACATCCGGGAGGCACCGTGGGCTTGGGATGTTGCGCTCGGCCAGTCTGTGAAGAACCCTATTGCAGGAGGGCCGTCGCGACTCATCAAGCCTTGGTACGCGGCGTATGCCTTCGATTACATCAGCCAGTACTATCGCGACGTGGATTACAGTAAGCTGAAGCGCGGCGAGAAGGAATACCAGCAGTTTCTTGAGGAGCTGCGCAAGGCCGATCCCGAAGCCTTCGCTGCGCAAGCGCGGAAGTGACGCTGCGCGCGGTCAACTTTCCGCTGACTCTTCAGCCCCTCCGGCGCTATACTCCACGGGAACGGGGTGGCGACAAATGCAGCGAGTGGAGAAGACAGGCGGCAGCAATCCTGCCATATTTCTCCGTCAGAGTGTTGGCAAGAATGAACCGGGACGGCGAGAAATTACACGGCGAAGAAAATCACGATGGCGATGGCAGCGCCGAGCAAGAGGCTGACGCGGTCGGTGACTGCCCAGACGACCGGGTCTTCATTCAACTCGCCGCGAGAAGCAAGCAGCCAGGCGCGGCTGATCCAGAAGATCATGAGCGGGAGCATGAGCCATAGACGGTTGGGATGGTGATAGAGGGAGTTGCTGGTCTGGACGCTGATATACATGGCAAAGATGACGACAGCGGAGTAGGCGCTGGCGGTGCCGAAGCTGCGAAGCTGCTCCATGTCAGAGAGGAGATAGCCGCGTCCGTTTTTGGGCTGCGCGCCGCTGGCGCGGAGGTTTTCGAGTTCCGCGAAGCGCTTGACGATGGCGAGAGAGAGAAAGAGAAAGACGGAGAATCCGGCCATCCAGGGGGAGATGGGAGTATGGGTTGCGGCTCCGCCAGCCAGCAGCCGGAGGGTGTAGAGGCCCGAGAGCACCATGACATCGACCAGAGGGATTCGTTTGAGAACCGTGGAGTAGGTGAGTGTTGAGACGAAATAGAGGAGCAGCCAGCCTGAGAACTCGACGGGAAGCAGTCGCGTTCCGAGCACGGCTGCGGCAAGAAAAAGAAGGGCCAGGGCGAGGCCCTGGAATGCGGAGATATCTCCGGAAGCGAAAGGGCGCTTGCTTTTGCGCGGATGTCGGCGGTTGGTTTCGAGATCAAGCAGATCGTTGACGATATAAGTCGCCGAGGCGGTAAGACCGAAGCAGACGAAGGCAAGCCCGGTGATGAGTATCAGGTTCCAGTGGAGATGGTGAGCAAGCAGCAGGGGCAGGAACATGAGGACGTTCTTGGCCCACTGATGGATGCGGATCGCCTTGAAAAAGGCGCGAAGTGGATGGTTACGCTCGTTGAAAACACGGACGGGTTTGAGGTTGCCTGAGGTCATGCGCAGTCGCAGCGTGGGGTTTGCGAGCATCGGCTGGCTGGAGTGCCTCAGCAGCGGCAGGTCTGGAATGTCGTTGCCGATGTAGTCAAATTCTGGAGAAGCCAAGCTGGCCTTAAGGCGATCGAGCTTGCTTTTGCCGGTGAGATTGGTTGCCCCGTCACTGCCCAGAACGCCGTCAAAGATGCCGAGGTGATTGGCCACGCGCTGGGCCAGATGTTCGTCGGCTCCGGTAGCGAGGTAGATCGTGCGTCCACGTGCGCGCTCATCACGCAGATACTGCAGCAACAGGCGGTTATATGGGAGATGAAGCACGTCGATTTCCACGGCGTCGGTGACATACCGCTTGAAAGCAGCTTTGCCGCGGAAAACCAACATGGGCAGGGCAAGCGCCTTGGAGGGATGGGAGCGGAAAAGCGCGAGGAGTGAATCCTGAAGGGTGTCGGATTTGACCAGGGTTCCGTCCAAGTCGACGCAGAGCGGGGGAAAAGCATAAGAAGGAGTGACTTGCTTGTGCGTCTGCGGCACGTTTTCCCTCCTGTCGATGTCAATGCAGCGATCAATTGCGCAGAATCGGGCGTGAATACACGATCACGGTGTGGTAATGGGTCAAGTATACATTTGCCTGGTTTCTGACACTCGACATCCACATCTGCATCCGATCTGGCTTGCAGCAACGGTTGATAGCCGAATAAGGGATTCCCGCATAGGAAAATTACTGCGGCTTCCATACTTGGTTTGATCTGCACTGGGAGCAGCGGGTT
>JAJZCA010000335.1 GCA_021798735.1 Acidobacteriota bacterium
AAGAGATGTTTGGCTACTCGATCGAGATTGTAAAACGCAAGGAACAGCACCTGTTTCAAGTGCTGCCCAAGCGCTGGATCGTGGAACGCAGCTTGGCGTGGCTCAACTGGTCCCGCCGCTTGTCCAAGGACTACGAGCTGCTTCACACCACAGCAGAAACTATGATCTATGTTGCCTTCGCTCATCTGCTTTTGCGAAGGCTTGCGTAGTTTTTAAACAGATTCTTAGATGGCGCGTTTCTGAAACGGCGCTGCGTGGACGATACCTGTGTCTTCGCGCACGGTAATCGTCTGGCCGGCGTTGATATTTGTCAGTCGTTGCGTGATGCCGCTGGGCCAGTGAATCTCGACCAGATCGGCTTTGTCAGACTTCGCCAGTCCGAAGGTCAGCACCAACTCGCTGGACGAAAGATAACTCGATCCGCTGCGCATGGTCAGCTTTTGTCCAGTCTGTGCCGACTGCACAAACACCACCGCGCCGATGCCGTTACGATTGGATTTCGTTCCCCAGAGCTTGACGCGTAAAGAATGGTTGGTTGCGCCGGTATTGCGGAACAGCACAGCCGGCCCATCATTGACGGTCATGATCAGGTCCAGAGCGCCATCATTGTTGATGTCTCCATAGGCTGCGCCGCGACCCACTCGTCGTTCATCGAAGGATTTCCCCATTGCAGCTGCGACATCCTGAAACTTGCCGCCGCCTTCGTTGTGAAACAGATGCGGAGCCTCCAAGTAATGGACCTGCTGCTGTACTTTCTCAATGTCGGGATCCAGATGGCCGTCGGCGATAAACAGATCGAGCCATCCGTCCAGATCGTAATCGAAGAAGAAGCAGCCAAAGCCGAGAGTCAGCAGGCTCTTGCGTCCAACTTCCGACTGAGGAGCGATATCGACGAACAATCCATTTTTTTGATTCTGGTAGAGCGAGATCATCTGGTTGGAAAAATTTGTAATCGCCAGGCTGGGATATCCGGAGTGGTTGTAATCCGCGGCATCGACACCCATGCCGGCGCGGGCCACGCCATCCTCACTGAAGCCGATTCCGGAGACCACGCCTTTTTCTGTAAACGTGCCGTTGCGGTTGTTGATGTAGAGTTTGTTCGGCTGGGTATCGTTGCTGATGGCAATGTCCGGCCAGCCATCCTGATTGGCATCGAGGATCGCAATTCCCATGCTTTTCGAAGTGGGGTCGTAGAGACCGGCTTTGTGGGTGGCGTCTTCAAACGTCCCATCGCCGCGGTTGCGCCAGAGCCGCACCGAGACGCCCTTGTAGGACTCCGGCGTGCAGTAGGCCTTGTCCTTGCCATCCATCGAACAATACAGGTCAGTCGCTGGAGTCCACGCAACATAGTTCGCCACCAGCAGGTCCAGATGGCCGTCGCGGTCATAATCGACCCAGGCTGCGCTGGTGCTGAATTCACTCGGCCCCCATAGCCCAGCCTTTTTCGTGATGTCGGTAAAGGTGCCGTTTCCATTGTTGTGGAACAGATGATTTTGTCCGTATGCGGTCACAAACAGATCGTCGTGGCCGTCATTGTCGTAGTCCGCCACCGCGACTCCCATACCGTACATGGGTACCGCGAGGCCTGCTTTTCGGGTGACATCGGTGAAGGTGCCATCGCGGTTGTTATGGTAGAGAGCCGACGTGGTGACGCGGCCTGGATGCCCGGGCCAGTTCATTCCATTCACCAGAAAAATGTCTTGCCAGCCGTCGTTGTCGTAGTCGATAAAGCCGACGCCCGGTCCCATCGTCTCCGGCAAATACTTTTTCCCGAAGGCGCCGCTGTTGTGCACGAATCGGATGCCGGCCGCACGGGTGATGTCTTCAAAGCGGATGCGCTCGCCTGTGGTGGATGTCGTTGTGTCTGCCGGTGCGGGTTTTGCCGCGGACGAACTGCTTGCAGGGCCTGCAATCGCCGCCTCAGCGATGGAATACGGCAGTGAGCTAAACAACGATGCCGACAGAGCAGCCCCGAAGCGCCTGAGGAAGGCGCGTCGGGGCGTTTGCGATTGTTCTTCCATCCAGCCAAAACCATCCAGGTTTCTACGCTTCAATTGCCACCTCTGTGCAGGACGGTTGAACCGGAAACACGACCCGAAATGGCGCCTGCGATTGTTGCGACATGCTTGCCGGAAGAATTCTCAAGCGGTAGAGGGGCCGAAATATGTTCATGAATGGGTTGCCTCTCTCGGTTGTCGTCTGGATGCTTCTCAAGATACGGCCCCGTCAACGCCTGCGCCGACTCATCCGCTTTGAAGCGCAGATAACGCAGTTCATACTGATGCGCCAGGTTGGGTTTGCTCATCCCGGTAGCGCACAACATCATGTTGTAGTTCGCCTCCAGATCTTCCGGATCGATATCGAGCGCCTGCTGAAACTGCGCCTGTGCGGCCGCATATTTGTGTTGCAGAAAGTACACGCGGCCCAGATCGTTCCGGACCACGCGATCTTCTGGATATTGTTGCAGAACCTGCAGGAGTTGTCCGATGGCGCCGTCGTAATCGCCCGTCTGCCGCAGCATGCGCGCATAAAAATATTGTGCCCGCGCCAAATGCGGAGAAAGCTGTAACGCCTTGTCCAGCACGACCTTCGCGCCCGCCAAATCGCCGACCAGGATCCGCGCTCTGCCGATGTTCACCCATCCGTCAGGGTTGGTCGGGTCGGCCTGCGTGACCCGCTCAAACGCCGCCTCCGCTCCCTTTAAATCTCCTTGCAGAAACAATCCAATCCCATAGTCATTCCACCGCTGCCAGTCTGTTTTGGTGGTGACCACCTGCGGCGCGGGTTTGGGCGCATTCGGCGGCAACACGGTCAACTCTTCGTTGGCGCTTGCCATCACCACAATCGGCGGATCGGGAATGGCTTTGATCTTTCCCGAAACGTCGGCGGTATTTCCAGTGAAGACCATGCGCCGGTCGTCGTAGGAAGGCGTTACGTCGTGTGGGCCCGTGGTTTCGGAGACGCCGGCAAAGGAAAAATGAGTGTTGAACCAGGAAAACTTGCGGTAGTTAAGCTTGGCTTGCAGGTGAATCTTTCCGTGCGCATCTTTCGGGATTTGCAGTCGGAAATGGGCCGTGTCCGCCGCTCCCGGAGGAATCAGGTGCGCATAAATGGTGGCACGCGCCGCCCAGGCATTGCGCTTGTCGATGGGATTGCCATGCGCATCGATCGCCCACGAACGATAGAAGTGCGCTCCGGGTTCTACAGGCCCATGGCCGTTGTCTTCGACCATACCGCTCCAAAATAGGACGTGGCCGCTGTCGTCGGTTGCCTTCAGTTCCAGCCAGCAATCGAACGCGTCCACCGTTCCACCGGGAAAGAAGTGTCCAACGTTCAACGTGCGCACCACGACGTCGACACGCTCCGTATCTCCTGCACGAACCTCTGCATGGACACGGTCGAGAGGCGCTGTTATGGGAGTGACGGGTGGCCCTCCCGCTGCGCCTGTCGGCGATTTCATCTCAGATTCTTCACCTACCGCGAACGTCGTCGCCAATTGCGGCGCGGCATAGATCACCTTGTTATTCGATAGGCGATTCTCGGCTGTTTCCGGTGAGATGGCGAAAATGTCGACGCGGACTTTTTTATCTTTCAAAAAGTCTTCCGTGTCTTTCAGTTGCACCGCATCCTTGTTCACGAAGGGAAGAGCGGTATTGGCCGCGATGAAGCGATGCGAGTGCACCATGCCGTTCACATTGCCGGCATCGTTGGACGGCGTTGTCGGCATGTGGCAATCTTCGCAATCCATCGACTTTGGCGGATAGTAAAACGATCGCGCACCTAATCCTGAGACGCCGCTGGCCTGCCAATTGTCGTAGTCGTCGAAGCCGCGAATCCAGCGATAGTGATTGTCGGCCACGTCAAGATGCACTTTGTGGCAATTGCCGCAGTATTCCGCGGATTGGCTGCCGCGCATGAACGGCTTGAGAAATGTGCGCCGATGCGGTTCGGGGTCTTCTTCGATCAGATAGTCGATCAGGCGATGCACGATGGGATTTTTGCTGGTCACCAGTCGCTGCAGTTGCGGGTATTCCAGAATAAAATCGGCGTTGCCCATGGTACTCTTTTCCAATCGAATGGAGTGGCACACCACGCAACCCATGCCCGCCTGCGAGGCCGGAATAAAGAGGTGATCTTTCACTGGAGTATTGAAGTTGCCGGGAAAGAACAGCGCCGCATCGTGGCAACCAGATCGGA
>JAJZCA010000019.1 GCA_021798735.1 Acidobacteriota bacterium
TTCGACGACGAACATCACGGGATTCTTCATCATGTTCCATGGGCTCAGCTTGCGTAAAGAATCGACCAATGCGCGCTGGGTGATCTGCGCGTCCCAGAGCGATCGTTGATGCGTGTTTTTCGATTTCGCCATATTGCTTTCTCCGAACCATGCCCTGCCTAGAAAGTTTTTCCTGCGTACATCAGAAGGTGTTCCAGGATTGGACCCAGCGTCAATGCTGGAAAGAAGGTCAACGCGCCAACGATGACAATTACTCCAGTCAGAAGAATGGTGAACAACGGCGTGGTCACAGGGAACGTCCCCGCGGATGCCGGAGCGATTTTTTTCCGGGCCAGGTTTCCAGCCACGGCCAGCATGGGGACGATCATCAGGAAACGCCCGCACAGCATTACGATCGCGAGGGTGAGGTTGTAATAGTTTGTGTTGGCATTCAGGCCGGCAAAGGCCGAGCCGTTGTTACCGGCCGCGGACGTGAAGGCATACAGGACCTCCGAGAGACCATGCGGGCCAGCGTTCGCCAGGCTGCTGAGCCCGAGATGCGGCAGCAAGACGGTCACCGCAGTGAAGCCCAAGATGAGCAACGGGAAGACCAGCACGTACAGCATGGCCATCTTGACGTCGTACGCCTCGATTTTTTTGCCGAGATACTCCGGCGTTCGACCGACCATCAGTCCGGCGATAAAGACGGAGAGAATGACGAAGATCAACATGCCGTACAGTCCCGCACCCACTCCGCCGAAGATGATTTCTCCCAGCATGATGTTGACCATGGGAACCATGCCTCCGAGAGGGGTAAACGAGTCGTGCATGCCATTTACCGCTCCGCAACTGGCGTCGGTGGTCACGGTAGCGAACAGCGCGGAGTTTGCAATTCCGAAGCGTACTTCCTTGCCCTCCATATTGCCGCCGGCCTGTGTCGCCGAGGTTTGTTGCGCCACTCCATGCATCAGTGGGTTGCCGCGCGCCTCGGCCCAATAGGCGGTGGTTACGCCGGCGAAAAACAAGATTCCCATGGCCGCAAAAACCGCCCAGCCATGGCGCGGAGAGTGCGTCATGTGCCCCATCGTGACGGTCAGTCCCGCAGCAATTGCGAAGATGGCGAGCATCTCCAGCAGGTTGGAAAATGGCGTGGGATTTTCAAATGGATGGGCGCTGTTGGTGTTGAAAAAGCCGCCGCCATTGGTTCCCAGCATTTTGATGGCTTCCTGCGACGCCACCGGGCCTTGCGCAATGGTTTGCGTGGCGACGGTTTGGGTGACGGACCTTCCGGCGCTGTCCTGCGTCACAACCTTCTGCGATTCCAGCAGGCGGGCAGTGTCGTAGGGACGCAGGTTCTGCACCACTCCCTGCGATACAAGCGCGAGCGCAAACACAATGGAGATGGGCAGGAGCACCCACAGGATCGCGCGCGTCGCATCGACCCAGAAATTGCCGAGAGTGTTTTGTTCGCGACGGCTGATGCCACGAACCATCGCAATGGCCAGCGCCATGCCTACGGCGGCCGACGTGAAGTTATGGTAGGCAAGCCCGGCCATCTGGGTCAGATAGCTCATCGTTGTTTCTGGCACATAGGATTGCCAATTGGTGTTGGTGGTAAAAGACGCCGCCGTGTTCAGCGCCAGAACGGCCGGAACATTGGGCCAGTGTTGCGGGTTCCATGGAAGCCATGCCTGCACGCGCTCGATGAGGTATAAGACCAGCATGGAGACGAGGCTAAAGAACAGCATCGCGATTCCGTATTCGGTCCAGCGCATCTCTTTGTCGGCTTCAACGCCAGTCAACCGATAAAGAAAGCGTTCGATGGGGACCAGCATGGGATCGAGAAATGTCTTGCGGCGCTCAAAAACGTCTGCCATGTAGATGCCGAGCGGCCGCGCGATCAACACGATCAGCAGAAAAAACAACGCGATCTGAAACCATCCATTTTCGGTCATGGCTAAAATTTCTCCGGGCGCAGCAAGGCAAATACCAGATAGACCAGCAACGTTGCCGAGATGACAAGTAGAACGATGTCTTCGATATGCATGCTGTTACCTCAAGCGCTCGCACGCGAGCGTATATCCAATTGCCAATGCGAAAAATAAAAGGGCCAAAAAGACCATCCAAATGTCAATCATTGTGTCTCTCCTATTGCTCGGGCAACGTTAAAACATAAATCCGGTTTCAACCACGCCTCGTGTCTGATTGGAGTTTAAATTTTTTGGGCCGAATGCATCGCCCGGCGTGTAGTTTACGGCTTGTGTAACGGAAAGCTCTCCCCGCACAAAGAATGCTTTCTTTTGATAGGTTGGCGTCAAGGTGAGCGACCATGCTCGACTGCCTGGGCCATACAACAAATTGACAGCGCCGTTATGAATACTGCCAGTGCTGGAGATATACTCCACTCGCCCAGCCATGGTCAGGTAATGGGCAAGGCTATAACTACCCAGCACCGCTTCGCCTTGGGTTGCCGTCGCGCGGTCCACGCCAATCTTCACATCCAGGGGAACATAGGTGTATTGGAAATAGGGCTCGATCATCCACCGCTTGGCGGTATGGGTGTAGATGAGGTCGTAGATGTCGCTGTTGTTTTGATACAGCGGCGTTGCAAAACTCGAATAAGCGGTACGTCCTAGATTGCCGCTAGCCACAACCTCAACAATATTGGCTGCATTCGCGGTGTAGGTCAACTCGCCGTCAAGCCAGTTATAGCGGTTGGAATAAAAGCCGTCGTTCCAGGACAGCGAGCTACTGAGCTTGCCCTTCGTGTAATTCACCTGCATACCCCGGTTGACATTGTTTTCCTGGTTCCACAACAAGCCCCGTTCGATGTCCAGGTTCTCAAAGGTAAACGTGTCTTCCGCGCCGATCAACGATGGCAATTTACCGATAAGAAAGGAGAAATTACCCTTCGGAGCAAGTTTTAGATATGCCTGCGGTAAGGCCCCGAAATTATCGCTGATGGTATTTCGCGTGGAAAGAAACGGCGTGCCCAATGCTGGAAGGTCATAAGCGCCCGCCTGTAGAAAAAACTGCACCAGTCCGCTGGTTTTCTGAATGAATATCTGTCCATTGCTGACATCCGCGCGCGCGGCTTGATCGCTGGAGACGGGGTGGCCCTGCCAGTAGCCGAAGCCGCTGAGAATGCCAGTTACATCCAGCTTCCCAAACGGCCCTGCGTCAAACGTTCTGGGAGAAGCGGTACTGAGGGGGCCGACCATCGCCGGCGACGCAAGGGGAGCTGCAGGTGCGGTTTCAGTGGGTGCTGCTTGCGGCGCGGCCACGGAGCCAATCTGGTTGACACTTGCATCCATCGCGGCGTTTCCGCCAGTCTGCGCGCGCGTGGTTGCGCCGGGGAACAAGCCAAGGGCAAGGACCGCCAATAGCGTCTTTTTACTCCCAGGCATGATGTGGTCCGCATTGTCTAGCGGAAACACATACCTGTTCTTTCTTTTCGAAGGGTCTGCCGCTTGAGTACGAGCAAATCCACGGTAACAAAATAGTAAAAAAACTATTGCCGCCACGCAGCCCGTTCCCGCTAAGAATGTCGCCAACATAATTGCCTGCCCAGTTCGGAAGTTTTCGAACTGCAATTAGTTCACACCTCTGGGCATAAAAAGAGCATAAGAAGGTCGTAAAAAAATTATAAGGATGTGTCGGACTGCGCTCCTTCGGGGACGAAGCGATAGCCCACCCAGGGTTCCGTCAGGATATAGTGCGGTTCATCCTGCGGCTCAATCTTCCGGCGAAGTTGTCCAATAAGGACGCGTAAGGATTCAGGCTGGTCCACGTTGTAGCCGCCCCAGACAGCGACCATCAATGTGCGGCGGGTAACAACCCGATCCGGATAGAGCGATAGGGCATGCAGCAGATCGAATTCTTTGGGCGTGAGATGAACTTCTGCTCCGCGAACAAATACCTGTCGGGAGCCGGGATCGATGCGGAAATCCCCCAAGACAAATTCCGCTGTTTTGTCATCCGCGGACAATTGTTTTTGCCGCCTCAGGGCCGCTCGAATTCTGGCCAGAAGCTCATTTATCTGAAAAGGCTTGGGCACATAGTCGTCGGCCCCGGCATCGAGAGCTTCAACTTTTGTCTTTTCCTGGTTGCGAACAGAAAGTACCAGGATGGGAACATTGGATTGTTTTCGAATGGCGCGGCAAAGCTCCACGCCATCCATTTTTGGCATGGAGAGGTCGGTAATAATCAGTTCGGCTGGCCAGTTCTTCAGCACGGCGAGTGCGGATTCCCCATCCGTAGCAGATTTCACGCGATAACCTTGCGCCGTGCACGCCATCGATAACACGCGGATGATCTGGGCTTCATCGTCAACGATCAGGATTCTTGCCGGCTCTGCGATATCGCGACGTGTGGCTGTTAGATCTGTCATCAAAGGCTCAATGCTGCTCTTGGGTCACAATGTGCACATCGACGTTGGGAGCTTCGCGGAGCAGCCGCTGAATCGCCATGAAATAGAGATAGTTTCGCCAGCCGCGAACCGCTGAGCGTCCGATGATGATCTGAGTGATGCGATGTTCGCGCACAAAGTCCGCGATCGAGCTGGCAATTTTGCCGCCCTGCACATGGAAAATTCGGGCTGAAAGATTTTCTGCAAAGCGCAGATTCGCCGCCAGGTTTCGACTCTTCTCTTCCATCGCGTCGTCGGGCAAATCGACATGCAGCACATAAAATTCGGCGTCCATTCCCTCGGCCGTGCGGGCCCCGCGCGCAATCAGCTGCTGCGATGCTGGATTGGAGCTGATGCAGACTGCGACCCGCTCCTGGACGACCCAATCCTGGCCCAATTGTTTGCGGCGCAGGTAGGCGTCCAAATTTCGATCTACGGCATGGGTAACCCGCTTCAGCGCCAGTTCTCGCAGCGCGAGCAGGTTTCCGCGTCGGAAAAAATTGGCCAGAGACCTTTCGATCCGCTCGGCGGGATAGATGTCTCCGCGCCGCATGCGAGTCTGCAACGCTTCCGGCGTTACGTCAACCAAAACCACTTCGTCTGCGCGACCCAGCACCCAGTCCGGAACTGTTTCCCGTACGACGACACCCGTGATGCTCTGCACTGTGGGAGCCAGGCTCTCCACGTGCTGCACATTCAGCGCGGACATGACGTCGATGCGGTGCTGCAGCAGTTCCAGAACATCCTCGTAGCGCTTTTCGTGTTTGCTGCCGGGAATATTGGTGTGTGCCAGTTCATCGATCAGCACGACTTGAGGTTTTCTTGCCAATACCGCGTCCAGATCCAGCTCTTCAAAGAACGTGCCTTTATATTCAACTCGCCGGGTTGGGACCGCCTCCAACTGACTTGCCAGCTCAATGACGCGAGGCCGCTGATGTGTTTCGATGAATCCGATCACCACATCTTCGCCCCGATTCCGGCGTCGAATGGCTTCGCTGAGCATGTTGAAAGTTTTGCCCACGCCGGGCGCATAGCCCAGGAAGACCTTGAAAATCCCCGCGGTCTTTTCCGGCGCAGCGGCTTCCAGCCACTGTTCCGGCGTTTTGATCGGTTTTACGTTTTCGGTTTGGCGACTCATCACTTACGCGACCTGAGTAGAATTGGAATGGTGCTGCCACATAGTACATCTCCGGCAATGCGGTATACGGCGTCCACGCTGGCTGTGGCGCTGATCGTCTGGATATATTTTTCCCTGCTGCATGTCAATCACACCACAGTTTCTCTTACTTTATTGTTATACGTCCTATTTATTGCCGGGCGATGGGGACTTTCCAACGCGATTTTTACTTCAGTCCTCGCTACCTTGGCGATCAATTTTTTCTTTCTTCCCCCGATTGGGAAACTCACCGTCGCAGATCCGCAGAACTGGATTTCGCTCAGTGCTTTCCTGATTACTGCGGTCCTGTCCAGCCGGCTTTCCCACCGTGCGCGGGATGAGGCGAAAGAGGCCAAGAATCAACGGATCGAAATGGAGCGTTTGTACGACTTTAGCAGGCAGCTGCTCACGACCGATAATATCCTCGACTTGCTGAATTCGATCCCGCGGATTATTACAGCCACGTTCTTTACTGAGGGCACGGCCCTGCTGGTCAACTCCAGAACCAGCGTCTACCACTCCGGCAGAAGCAGCGAGGAGATCAGCGACGAAATGTTGCGCGTCGCCTCTCGGGAGCGGGACATTCAGAGAGTTGAAGAGAAGAGAATATGTCTGGTCCCGCTGATGATGGGTGTGCGACCCATTGGCGCCCTGGGCATCCTGGGTAAATGCCCATCCAGGCAAAGCCTGGAAGCTCTGGGGAGCATGGTTGCTATCGCGGTGGAACGCGCCGGGGCTGTCGAGCAGTTGGGCAAGACCGAAGCCGCCCGCGAGAGCGAACGAATCCGCAGCGCGCTGCTGGATTCCGTAACTCATGAACTGCGCACTCCCCTTACCTCCATCATGGGAGCGGTCACCAGCCTTCGATCGGATTTACAGTTGTCCCCAACGGAGCGGAACGAATTGCTGTCCATCATCGACGAAGAGAGCGGACGTCTCAATCGCTTGATTGAAGAGGCGGTGGAGATGGCGCAGCTGGATGCCCACGAAGTCCAGTTGGACCTGCAACTGCATTCGGTGCAGGAGTTGGTAGATCAATCGGTCAAGAACGCGCAGGAAATTGTTCAGGCGCATCCGATTACCGTGCGTCTGCCCCAGGATTTGCGTCCAGTCTTTTTTGACCTGCGCATGATCGAAAAAGTGCTGCATCACCTGCTGGAAAATGCCGCGAAATACTCTGCTCCCGGCAGCCCGATCTATATCAGTGCTGAAGAAAACAAACATACGCTTGTCGTTAGCGTGGCCGATCGTGGCGTTGGAATTGGGATGCTGGAGAAGAGCTTTATCTTCGACAAGTTCTATCGCGGCACCGGGCAACGCTATCAGGTGCATGGAACCGGAATGGGATTGGCGATCGCCAAGGCGATCGTAGAGGCGCATGGCGGGACCATCAGTGTGACCAGCCAGGTTGGGCATGGTTCAGTGTTTTCCTTCGAACTGCCTGTTCAGCCGCGCCTTTCTGGTCCCACACATGCCAATTGATTTTGGCGACAGGCATCGCGACCCGTCGGAACAGAATGTCGGCACCGCAATTTTGCCGGGTTCGACTCGCCGATGGGCTGCTGGTATTCTGGAGTTTCAACCGCACGTGGGCTGCGCGAATTCAGGTTCACGGCGTACTTCGACGAATCCAAGGAGAGATACATGCAACGCAAAGCAAGCGCTATCTGGCAGGGCACGCTGAAAGAAGGCAAAGGTACGATTTCAACGGAGAGCGGAGTACTGAAAGATACTGCCTATTCCTTCCATACCCGGTTTGAAGATGGCAAAGGGACCAACCCGGAAGAGTTGATTGCCGCAGCCCACGCAGGCTGCTTCACGATGGCCCTCAGCGGCCAGTTGACCAAAGCGAATTTGACGCCGGAGTCATTGGAAACCACTGCGGAACTAACGCTGGAGATGTTGCAGACAGGTCCGACGGTGACAAAAATTCATCTGACGACTCGCGCCAAAGTTCCAGGAGCGAGCAAAGAAGCATTTGCAACCGCAGCGAATGAGGCGAAGGTCAACTGTCCGATCTCGCGCCTGCTGAAGGCGGCGGAAATCACGCTGGATGCGCAATTGGCCTGAGTGTGGCATTTGCCGAGCTGCGCGGTTGGGTTAACTGTGCGCGCGGATATAATCCCGCAGTTGTTGATGCACCTTCAGGGCTTGCTGCGCGCCGCCATCCAGCAGGCCGATCCACCCCTTCACCGGCTCTTCTGTATCTGCGGTGGTCAACAGATATCCGGATTGCAACACGATTTCCAGCGCGTTGCTCAGGTCGTGCATCAGTCGGCGGATCTCCGTAGAAAGCTCGGGAGGGATACTAGCAGGATTGGCCGGTGAATGGTTCGTCATGCAGCAGCCTTTCGTTGTGGGATGGTCTGGTTTTGCACGGCACGTCGTAAAGACACACTGAACCAGAAGCGAAATCCCAGAATACTCGCGTGCGAGACGATTGCAAATTGCGTCTGCCGCGGGCGCGCAATTCCCCGAGGAGAATTTCTTTCAGGCCGAAATGTTGACAGCATCTTCTGTCTTTGTAACAGTAAGGACTGCCGCTGATTTCCCGGCGGCCAGCTAGCCTCTGGAACATCGGCCGAAGTGGCGGAATTGGCAGACGCGCATGGTTCAGGTCCATGTACTCGCAAGGGTGTGGGGGTTCGAGTCCCTTCTTCGGCACCAATGAA
The DNA here is from genome assembly GCA_021798735.1 of Acidobacteriota bacterium. GTDB lineage: Bacteria > Acidobacteriota > Terriglobia > Terriglobales > Acidobacteriaceae > JAKAAZ01. The sequence goes on from JAJZCA010000019.1 coordinate 8,216, forward strand.
AACCTTATACGCAATGGAATGAGCGGCTCACCGAGCTGCTCTTTTTATTTAGGTGTCTCTGAAGCTGATTGGCGCTGCGTTTAATGGCCGGGTTGCAATATCTGCAGCACGCCACGGCGTGCTCGGACGAAGAGTTGGCGTGGAGCTGGCTGGAATATCCATACTGGCAGTATTTTTGCGGGAAGACATATTTCCAGCAAGCGCTGCGCGAGATTGGACAAGTTGCCAGCAGAGCCACGCGGAACACCGAACCTCCCACGATTCCAAGGAGGAGCCGCAGAGCGAGAAAACAGAATCCCCGCAGATGCGTCTTATATATATAAGATAAGCATTTCCTTGCTATACCGGACCGCTCGCATCTTTAGTTTGTGCATAACAGGATCCAGGAGGAATTCCCCGTGGCCAATGCCAAGACTGCAAAGTCACCTCGAACCAGGAAATCAATCCCATCGAAACAGGAGAATGCGATCGTGAGCGATCGCGCCACCATAAGCGCCGATGCATTGAAGCGCTCATTTCTCGATCATCTTTACTACACCATGGGGAAGTACCCTGCTGTCGCCAATCAGCACGATCTCTACATGGCGCTCTCCCATGTGGTGCGCGATCGCATGATGGAGCGATGGATCAATACCGTACAGAGCTACAGGCAGAAGGACATTCGCGTCGTCTGTTACTTGTCCGCGGAGTTTCTGCTTGGGAAACACCTTGCCAACAATCTCAACAAGCTCGACATCCTGGAACCGACCCGTCAAGCCATTTCTGAATTAGGATTCGACCTGAAGCAGTTGGTCGAGACTGAGCCCGAGCCTGGCTTGGGAAATGGTGGCCTGGGGCGATTGGCTGCATGCTACATGGATTCTCTCGCCACCTTGAATATACCCGCCATCGGCTATGGCATCCGCTATGAGTTCGGCATGTTTCAGCAGGTCATTGAAGACGGCTGGCAGGTCGAACGTACCGATAAATGGCTTCAGTTGGGCAATCCATGGGAAATTCCATCCACCGACTGCATGATGGAGGTGCAGTTTGGCGGGCACACGGAGCCATATTACGATCAACGGGGCCGCTACCGTGTCTGTTGGGTTCCGGACTATGTCGTCAACGGGATCCCTTATGACACCCCCATTCTTGGATTTCGCACTAACATGGCCAACCGTCTGCGACTGTGGAAGGCGCAAGCGGCGGAGTCCTTCGACTTTAGACGATTCAATGTAGGAGACTACTTCGGAGCTGTCGATAAGAAAGTCGAATCGGAAACCATCACCAGCGTCTTGTATCCAAGCGATGAAAAGACACAGGGCAAGCAACTGCGCCTGGAACAACAGTATTTCTTCGTTTCCTGCTCGCTGCAAGACATGATTCGGATCCACAAGCTCCGCGGCCGCAGCCTGGAGGATTTCGATACGCAATGGGCCATCCAGATGAACGACACGCATCCTTCGATCGGCGTTGCCGAACTGATGCGCCTCTTCGTCGATGTATACGACATGGATTGGGAACCGGCCTGGGAGATTACCCGGAAGACCTTCGGGTTCACCAACCATACCCTTTTGAGCGAAGCCTTGGAGCGCTGGCCAATATGGCTGTTTGGGAAACTCCTCCCACGACACCTGGAGATCATTTACGAGATCAACCGCCGTTTTCTATCGGACGTCAGAGCCGTCTATCCGAAAGACGACGCGCGGGCAGCCAGAATGTCGCTGATCGACGAGAGTGGAGAGCGCTATGTGCGCATGGCGCATTTGGCAGTTGTGGGCAGTAATGCCGTCAATGGAGTCTCGGAATTGCATACTCGCCTGCTGGAAGAGGAACTCTTCCACGATTTCTACCGGTTATGGCCGGAGCGCTTCAGCAACAAGACGAATGGAGTTACTCCCCGGCGATGGCTGCTGCTGAGCAATCCGCAACTATCCAGCTTGATCACGGAGCATATTGGATCCAAGTGGCCGACCGATCTAAAGGAGCTGCGAAAGCTGGAACCTTATGCCAACGACCAGCGGTTTCTGAGCCGCTGGAATGAGACGCGGGAAGAGGTGAAGAGGGACCTGGCCTCCTATATTTCCGAGACAACCGGCATCTCGGTCGATCCAGCATCCATGTTCGATATTCAGGTAAAGCGAATTCACGAGTACAAGCGCCAGCATCTAAATGTCCTCCACATTCTGACACTCTACAATCGCATACTGCGGAACCCCGGCCTTTCCATTCCTGCGCGCACATTCATCTTTGGGGGGAAGGCCGCTCCTAGCTATCGCATGGCCAAGCTGATGATCAAACTGGTCCATTCTGTCGCGGATGTAGTGAACAACGATTCGAACGTTGCAGGCCGGCTGAAGATTGTTTTTCTGCCGGACTACAGTGTTTCCCTGGGGCAGCGGATTTATCCGGCAGCGGACCTGTCCGAACAGATTTCGACCGCAGGGAAGGAAGCCTCAGGAACCGGCTGCATGAAATTCGCGATGAATGGCGCTTTGACCATTGGTACTCTCGACGGCGCGAACATCGAGATCCGCGATGAGGTGGGAGCGGACAATTTCTTCCTCTTTGGGTTGACAGCGGAGCAGGTGGAACAGCTCAAGGCTAACGGATATACCCCGCGTCAGTACTACGAGAACGATCAAGAGCTTCGTGAAGTTCTCGATCAGATCGCCTCCGGATTGCTTTCGCGCAACGACATCTCGCTATTTCGCCCTCTCATCGATTCCCTCCTCGATCGCGATGAGTACATGCTGCTGGCGGATTATCGCTCCTACGTCGACTGCCAGGACCGCGTCGGTCAGGTCTTTCTAAATCGACAGCGATGGAACCGGATGTCTATAATGAACGTGGCCCGCATAGGAAAATTCTCCTCGGATCGCGCAATTCGCGAATACTGCACCGACATTTGGAAAACCGCATCTATTGAAGTACGCCCATTCCCCCGATAGGGCAGTCGCGTCCCAGAGTGGCGGGAAGGGCGATTCTCTAGTAATTTATTTTGGCAGATGGCACGTTCAGCAGCGATTTCATAGGATGGCTCATGTACCGATTTGTAAGGTTGATGGCAGTGGCGTTCCTTTTCCTTGGACTGGAGCGCGCCTACGCAGTCCCAAGCTTTGCCCGTCAGACAGGGCTTTCCTGCAATGTTTGTCACACCAACCCTCCGGAATTGACCGCCTTCGGGCGCAATTTCAAGCTGCGAGGCTATGTGCTGACGGACATGACAGCGAAGGACAAGGTGGGGAACTCGAGAGACCTGCTTCTCTCCAAGTACATTCCGCTGTCGGCCATGATGCTGCTCTCCAATACATCGTTCCAGGCAAATCAGCCGGGCACGCAAAATAACTCTGCGGGTTTTCCGCAACAATTGAGCATTTTTCTTGCGGGCGGATATGCCTCGCACTTTGGCGGTCTGGCGCAGTTTACCTACACGCACGCCGATGATCACTTTGGCATGGACAACACCGATCTGCGGTATGCCAATCAGGGAAAGCTCGCCGGAAAGGACTGGGAGTACGGCATCACGATCAACAACAATCCCACTGTGGAAGATTTGTGGAACAGCACACCCGCCTGGGGATTTCCGTGGATCTCGACTTCTTCCGGTGTTGACCCGCTCGCCTCTCCCATCATCAACGGCAATCTTGGGCAGGATGTCGCGGGAGTGGGCGGCTTCGGCATGTGGGATAACCATCTGTACGCGGATGTTGCCGCGTATCGCTCGGAGCACGCTGGCGCATCAACGCCTATCACCGGGACCGGCCAGGCATACAACATCTCGGGAGTGGCTCCCTATTGGAGAGCGGCGTGGCAACAGACCTGGGGCAGCAATTATCTTGAGGTGGGGACCTATGGGATCTATGTCAAGTCCTTTCCCAATGCCGTTTCCGGCCCGGAAGACACATATCTGGACCCTTCTTTGGATTTCCAGTACGAGCGCCCCTTTGGCCCCAACCTGCTGGACATTCATGGGACCTATATCCATGAAAATTCGAATTTGGACGCCACTTACCTTGCAGGCGGAGCAAGCGTCAAATCCAACCACCTGAACACTTTCAAACTGGACAGCACCTACCACTGGGCCAGTAAATACAGCGCGACTGGGGCCCTGTTCTCCACCACCGGCAACGGCGACGCGCTGCTCTATGCGCCCGCGCCGCTGACCGGCAGCAAGAACGGCAATCCCGACACCAGCGGTTACATTGCGCAGTTCGGCTACTGGCCGGTACAAAACATTGACATCGATGCCAATTACTCCGGATATTTCAAGTTCAATGGCGCCAGCAGCAATTACGACGGCGCGCAGCGGAACGCATCCGACAACAACACCGTGTATCTGGCTTTGTGGCTTATTTTTTAGGAGAGAAGCATGGAGCAGCAGGAAGAGATCCAGAAAATTGTTTCAAATAAAGACGTCATCGTCATCGATCGCCGCTCTTTCTTTGGAGTTCTGCTTGGCATCGGTAGCGCGGGCATGGGCGCGCTGCTGGCAGTTCCCGTTCTTCGCTATGTTTTATATCCGCTCTATGCAAAATCCAAGAGCACATGGTCTCCCATAGGCTCCATGGATGAGTTTTCCAATCTGTCGCAGCCGATCCTGAAACACCTCACCCTCAAGCAGGTGGATGGGTGGCGCGAGGTCGATTCCTCCCTGACCGTTTACGTGACCAAGGGCGCGGATGGAGCGCTTACTGTGCTCTCCGACATCTGCCCTCATCTGGGGTGCGCCGTGGCCTGGCAGAAAGCCCAGGATAAGTTTTTCTGCCCCTGCCATGGAAGTGTTTTTAAGCCCAATGGAAAGCATGTTTCCGGCCCGGCGCCACGCGGGATGGATCCGCTGCCGCACAAAATCGTGGACGGAAAGCTCATGGTGAAGTTCGAGTATTTCCGTGAGAATGTTCCCAACCGTGAAGTGTTAAGCTAGGTGACCTTGTGGATGAACCAGTGAAGGCCGATGTCCCGCAGAAGAAGATGCCAGCCCGTTTCTATAGCTGGTTCAACAAACGCACTGGCATACGCAACATCATGCGCGCATCTTTGGATGAGCCCGTTCATGGCGGCGCGCGCTGGGCCTATATATTCGGTTCCGGCCTGCTCTTCATCTTTATCTCCCAGGTGATTACGGGTCTGTGCCTGGCGCTCTACTATGTTCCCTCGGCGGAGTCGGCGCACACCAGCGTGGCTTACATTACCAAAGAGGTGGCCGCCGGCGATTTTTTACGCAGCCTGCATTACTACGGCAGCAGCGCGATGATCGTCGTGCTGCTGCTGCACTTTCTACAGACCTTCATCTATGGGTCGTTCAAAGGCCGTCGCGAACTGCTCTGGATTTCCGGCGCGCTCCTGTCCTTCCTGGTCCTTGGCATGGGCTTCACCGGCTATCTGCTGCCGTGGGACCAGAGTTCCTACTTTGCCACAGCGGTAGGCACGAACATTGTCGGGGAAGTTCCTTTGATAGGGCAATGGCTTACAGACATGCTGCGCGGCGGCGACACGCTAGGAACGCTCACATTGTCGCGCTTTTACTTTGCCCATGTATTTCTCATTCCGGCAATGATCTTCCTGTTCATCGGCATCCACATCGCGCTGTTCAGAAAAGCGGGCGCAGCCGGTCCAATCGACGAAGATCCCATCCATCCACAACTGCCCCCGGAGAGTTTCTATCCTCGGCAGGTCCTCATGGACATGGCATTTGCAATGCTCTTGATGGTCGGTCTAGGATTTCTCGCATACTTCCATCCTGTAGAGCTTGGCCCCATCGCCAATCCGGCAAATACTCAGTTTGTTCCTCGACCGGAGTGGTATTACCTGCCGATGTTTGAATGGCTGAAGTTCTGGCCTGGCCGATTTGAGGCATTTGCCGTCATTGGGGTCCCGGGAACTGTCGCCCTGCTGTTTTTTCTGGTGCCATTTTTAGATCGCAAGCTGGAGCGTAGACCGTGGCGAAGGCCGATCCCGCTCCTGGCAGTCACCATCGTTTTAGTCGGAACCGTCTTTCTCGGGATCAGGAGCCACCTGGACGATTTGCGCGACCCCACCGTAGCGTCCCAACTCGCATTCCAGGCCAAACAGGCGGAGGAATACACCAAGGCCCCATTCCATCCCGTCATGCAATCCGCGAACGGAAAGCCCCTCTCGTCCGGACCCGTCAACCCATTGATTGCCAAGGGGAAGGGGATCTTCGATTCCAAAGGATGTTCGGGATGTCACGGGAGCGATGCTGCGGGGACGGCCGCTGCTCCCAGCCTTGTCAAGATTACAGCCACATTTTCTCTGCCGCAGATTACGGCCCTGCTGCACCATCCCAATGCGAAGATGCGCGCGGGCGGTATGCCCGCGTTCGATTTCGCCGCTCCAGACATGACGGCGCTGTACGCCTATCTGAGCAGCTTGAATGGGGGCTCGCCGAGTTCGTCCGCCGCAGGACCAACAAGTACGACCCCATCCGCAGCGACTCCGCCCACGCCTGCTGCCACGGCTCCGCCGCCTGCTGCTGCCAGCGTCGCGGCGGCCAAAGGCAAACAGGTCCCAGCTAAGAATGCTGCTGGGCCAGAATCGCCTTCCGTCGCCGCTGGAGAAAAAGTCTTTCAGGCACATGCCTGTTTTGCCTGTCACGGACAAGCAGGCGTGGGGACGCCACGCGTGCCCCCACTTGCAGGTTTAGTTGCAGGGCTGTCAGACCAGCAGCTAGCGAAACTTGTGGACCATCCCAACGCGAAGATGCGGGCCGGCGGCATGCCTCCATTTACTGGAACGCCTGCTGAGGAGAGTTCTCTTATCGCGTATATCCACAGCCTAGCCCCAGCGAAACAAGCCACAGCCGCGCAAAAGCCTGCAGCAACCGCTGCGCCCGCAAAGAAGACGGCAGTTGCTGCCAGCGTGCCCGCGCCTTCCAGCAAAGTATCCGCACAACCCGCCGCCGCCAAACCGACCCCAGCAGCCAAGGCATCCCCGATCACCGAGGGCCGCGCTGTTTTTGTACAAAACGGCTGCTCCGCCTGCCATGGCCCGACGGCCCAGGGAACAAAGTTCGCCCCATCGCTCGTAGGAGTTACCAGGAAATTCCCCGGAGAAAAATTGCCGTATCTCATCCAGCATCCCAACGCCAGAATGCGCGCTGGCGGAATGCCCACCTTCAGCTTGAGTGACACGCAGTTGCAGCACCTTGTCGCGTATCTTGGGAGTCTGGGCACGGCCCCTGCGGCGGGCGGTGCATCCGCGGCCAAAGCTAGCCCTGGCAATACTCCAGTGCAGCCCGCGCAGGCAGGAAGCGGTCCGAACCGAAGTGCCTCTGTAGGCGCTCAAACGGCAAGCGCGCCAAAGCCGCTCACTCCATTGGAGCTGCGCGGCCAGCAGATCTTCCAGCACAACCGCTGCGAAACCTGCCATGGGATCGGTGGACTGACCGGCACCATCGCCGCGCCGCCTCTGGCCGGCACTGCGTCGCTGCTACCGGCGACCGTGCTGGAGAATCTTCTGCGGCATCATTCGATTCGCATGCAGCAGGGAGGCATGCCGCTGACCAACATGAACCCTCCAGACATGAAAGCGCTGGTGTCCTATATTCGCTCCATGCCTTCATCCGCGGAGTCTAAATAGGATTCGTGTGGCGCTTTCAGTAGCGAGGCCGAGTTAGAAATAACGACGCGAATTGGATGAAAACTGGCCAGTTCAGCGCAGGTGTGTGTCCCTGGCGATGTTGGCGGAATGTCGGGTCGCCGCCAATTAAGAGGAGTTCCAATGGGCGGGAACTGCCAGTCATCCACAATCCAGGCCGCAAGTACATGCTTCCGCGTCATGGCAGGCAGCACTTGACTGCGAACTTGATGCAGAAGCGCGTCATCGTGAGCGGGCCGAAGATTTCCCGGCAGTCGAGGTTTTTCGCGGCTTGGGACAGACCGCCGTAGTTTCTCGCACCACCAGTTCCGGCTGAATCTTCAGAAGCTTGGGGACACCGTTATTGCCGGAGATTTTTTCCAGAAGAGTGTTCGCGGCAAGTTCTCCCATGTAGGACAACGGTTGCCGAATGGTGGTGAGGCGCGGCACGGTGAATAAACTTTGCGGAATGTCGTCGAATCCAATGACAGACACATCTTCAGGGACACGTAATCCGACGTCCGAGAGCGCGCGAATGGCTCCGAGGGCTGAGGCATCGTTGAAGGCGACCAGGGCGGTGAAAGGCCTCTTTCTCTCCAGAAGCTTCTGCGCAGCGGTATACCCATTTTCCGCCATGGTTTTTTCGTTGCAAGCCGGATATACGCCAAGATGCACTGTATTTTCTGGGTGGATCTTGATTCCGTGCCGTTTGAACGCTTTTTGAAACTGCCCCCAACGGTCGTCGGTATCTCCGTTTCCCTCAGGACCTTTGATGACCGCAATTTCACGGTGCCCGAGTTCTAAAAGATGATCGATCGCGAGCGTTGCAGCCCTGCCGTTGTCGATCTTAATTCGAGTGATTCCCGGCCCCTCCGTGATGTCGCAGATGGCCACAATCGGTACTGGCAGAGCGCGATCCAACGGAGTGTTAATGAAGATCATCCCCTCCACGCCGCGGTCGAGCAGGGTGTCTGGAGACTTCCTTAGCAAATCCGGAGCGCCGCGGTGACTGACGACGAAATAAAAAAATCCCTTCTTCGACAAACAGCTTTCAATGCCGCCGATCAGTGCCGCGGAATATTCATCTCCTACATCCGGCACCAGCACAGCCACGCTGTACGTTCTTTTCGTGTGCAGATAACGCGCAAAAACATTGGGGCGATAGTTTAATTTTTCCGCAGCTGCCCAAATTCTCTCTCGGGTACTTTTTGCGATCGTTTCAGCGAATGGCGAACCGCTGATCACAAATGAAACCGTGGTAGGAGATAGCTCCAGATGGTTGGCGAGCGTTTTTAGAGTTGTTCGTGCGGGCTTGTGAACTAAGTGCGTTGTTATGGGAAGCGGCTTACGTTGGCTCATAACGTTTCAATTCAAAAAATCAAGTCAAGCGTAACAGCAGGAGTGCTCAGTGTCGAATCGTAATGTGCACATGCCGGATTAGGCCAACTAAATCGCTTGAAGTCGTCCAGAAGTAATTGCGCACCCGATCCAGCCAAGTCGAGAACGGCTGCTTAGCGCGGATCTCCGTACAACGTGCCTCGGCCATGCGTGCCGACCTACACACGCCCATACATCCTTGGATCAACGGCAACTTGCGACAACCGAGATTCTGAATGTATGCATGGTCAGTTTCATCTCTTCCCTGGAGACGAAAGGCGCGCCATGGAGAAGCCGAGGCATCTGCCAGCTCTCGTTGCAAGCGTATAGTTTCAACTTTTCAACTTGGAACTTTACTCAACCCGATACAGCGCCGAGGCGTGCGGCGCTAGAGTGGTGCGTATTCCGCCGGTCTCGACAAGTTTTTTGTGCTGCCACAAATCGCGCGCAATGTGCTTGCCAGCAGGAAGCCCAAGATCCCGCCATGTGTAATGCATCTTGAGCGGGTTGTCGCTGACGTTGAACAGCGCAACATAGTCTCCTTTCGCGGAGGTGGCATGAGCAGTCCATACCCAGATTTTCGGTGTATGGATCAATGACTTGTTGTCCGTTGAATGCTGATCGACAGCAAGGACTTCGCGGTTGGTCAGCATTGCCTCGGTGGTGCTGTCCATTCGGGTAAGGTTGGCGCCAAGAATCAGCGGCGATCGCGCAATCGACCAAAGTGTGAAGACCGTTCGCGTCTCGTCCGCCGTCAGACGCGACTTGCGCGGCTGCTGCCATCCCGGATTCGGCCCCAGCCAGCCGAAGGGCAGCATGTCGGCGTCCGGCCAGTGTCCTGGCCCAGCGTAGCGTTCCCACTGGGCGAGCAGCGGGAACTGATGCGCCACACTTTGCGGGAAATCATTCGAAGTGTTGTCGCGATTCCAGACATCCCAGAAGTCATCCGAGATGCGCCACATTTGTGCCCGTCTGGTGACATCGGCAGCGTCTGCGATGGGGGTCGGGCCGGGGGAGAGGCTCAGCACAATCGGTCTGCCCGTCTTTTTCAGCGCGCCGCTCATCATGCGGATTTCGTTCCTCTTGTAAGGCTGCGAGATGCAGTCCACTTTGACGAAATCGACACCCCACCCTGCATAGAGCTTTGCTAACGAGTCGTAGTAGGCCTGGCCGGCTGCGTTGTCTTTCACGCCGTAGTTGTCATGGTTCCAGCGGCAGGTATCGGAGGTGTCGGCAGCATCGGCGGCGTGGTAACTTGACCCCGCGATGGGCAGATTGCGTGTAACGGCCTGCCTGGGAATGCCGCGGATAATGTGAATGCCGAACTTCAATCCAAGCGAGTGAACGTAGTCCGCGATCGGTTTGAATCCGCGGTCATTTCCGGCGGAAGGGAACCGATGGATCGCGGGAATGTAGCGACCGTTTGCATCCAGGGTGTAACCCTGCTCGGCTTTGTCCGGTTGGGCAAGATACCAGCCCTCGTCAATCGCCACATATTGCCAGCCAGAGGGCTGCAGGTGCGCGTGGAACCAGTCGACATTCTGCTTGAACTCAGGCTCGGCGATCGTGAGCCCGTAGGAATCCCAGCTATTCCAGCCCATCGGCGGCGTGGCCGCAATCTGCGAATAACAAAGGAACGGCAGCATAATCAAAATGACAAGCATCCAGACGGATCGGCGCATTCGGGGACTCTCCTGTGACTGTTGCCTAACGGCGAGAAGTATACCGAAATTCATGTGGATATTGAGGGGTTGAATTTTCCTGCACGTCGATGACTGGTAGTTGAGCGTGATCGATATTGCTATTCAATCCATGGTCCAAAATTGACAAGGAGTGTTTGTGCCCCTAGATTACGGTGTGAGTGTTAATCCGCGTATAAATCGTTTTATACGGCATGCAAGTAGCATAATGCGGAACATGGATACAAGTGTATGTCGTGGAATTGACGGGCAGCGCCGGCGTCACGGGAGGAATCCTACAGATTCTGGGTTCGATCTATTGCGTGAAGTATTTTGCCGGAAACGAACATCGCAACTAGCACAGCAGCGTAGAAAGGCAGGAGGACAATGAACGGCAGGCAGATGACATTTGGAATGATCGTTGGCAATCGCGGATTTTTCCCGGGCCACCTGGCGAAAGAAGGTCGCGAGGAGATGTTGCAGGTGCTGGAGGGCGCAGGCATTCGCGTGATTGCGCTGACCCCGGAGGAGTCGAAATACGGCGCCATTGAGACCCACGAAGAGGCGCGCCGATGCGGCGATCTGTTTCGCCAACATCGCGATGAAATCGATGGCGTCATCGTTACGCTTCCGAATTTTGGCGACGAGCGCGCCATCGCAGACGCCATGCGCTATTCAACGCTGCAGGTCCCGGTGCTGGTGCAGGCAACGCCGGACAAGAACTCGAAAATGACGATTGCCTTTCGGCGCGACAGCTTCTGCGGCAAAATGTCGGCCTGCAACAACCTGATGCAGTACGGTATCCCGTATTCGCTGACGAAGCTGCACACCGTTTCGCCCGGTTCGGATGGATTCAAGAAAGATCTGGCCTGGTTCGCGGCGGTCTGCCGCATCGTGCGTGGGCTGACGAACCTGCGCATTGGCTCGATCGGCGCGCGGCCGGCAGCGTTCAACACGGTTCGCTACAGCGAAAAGCTGCTGGAGGCCAACGGCATCTCGGTCGAGCCGATCGATTTGTCGGAGATCCTGGGTCGTATCGACCGGCTGAAGGATGGAGACGGCAACGTCGAAGCCAAGCTGGCGGCGATCAAGAATTACGTCAAAACGACGGCGGTACCCGAGCCGGCGCTCATCAAAATGGCCAAGCTGGGCTGGGTGATTGAGCAGTGGATGCAGCAGACGCAGACCACCATCAGCGCGGTGCAGTGCTGGACTTCACTGGAAGAATATTTCGGTGTCGTGCCCTGCACCATCATGAGCATGATGAGCGAAAACCTGATCCCCTCGGCCTGCGAGGTGGACGTAGTCGGCACACTGAGCATGCACGCGCTGGCGCTGGCTTCGGAAACGCCCAGCGCGCTGCTGGACTGGAACAATAACTACGGCGACGATCCGGACAAGGCCGTCTGCTTCCACTGCTCCAACCTGCCGAAACATTTCTTCAATGACGTCATCATGGATTTTCAGGCCATCATCGCGGGCACGGTGGGCAAGGAGAATACCTTCGGCACCTGCGTCGGGCGCGTAAAAGCGGGCGCGATGAGCTATGCGCGCTTCTCCACCGACGACCACAACGGTGAGATGCGCGGCTACGTCGGCGAAGGAAACTTCACCAACGATCCGCTGGAGACCTTTGGCGGTGCGGGCGTGGTCGAGATCCCACGCATGCAAAGTCTGCTGCGTTTCATCTGCGAAGAGGGCTTCGAGCACCATGTCGCCGCCAACTTTTCTGAGAGCGCCAGTGCGGTGTATGAAGCTGCCAGCAATTACCTCGACTGGAATATGTACTTCCACGAACCGGAGGAAGATTGATGCCGCTTGCGGCGGAGTCGCTTCCGACTATCGATCACTGCAGAGTCATTTTCTGGGTTGCTGGGCCTGTCGAGTGAAGTTCGATGGAGCGATCTGCAACAAGCTGTAAGGCGCGAAATGGAAGTGAGCGGTTGACGTCCGCTCACTATTCCGTCGAAAAAATATATTCCGTGACGCTATGGAATGTTTGCCCGGGCTTGAGCTCTGTTGACGGAAATGCCGGCCGGTTCGGGGAGTCCGGGAAATGTTGAGTTTCCAGGCATAACGCGGCATGTTTCGCGTAGATATGTCCCTGCTTGCCATGAACCGTACCGTCGAGGAAATTTCCGGAATAGAATTGGATGCCTGGCTCTGTAGTTTTGACGGTCAATATACGCCCGCTCTTCGGGTCCACTACGCGCGCCGCTGCATGGAGAGACTGACTGTCGCTGCCATGGTTCAGCACAAAATTTTCGTCATAGCCCTTTGCGATTTTCAGTTGTTCGTTATCCTGGTCGATTCGTTTGCCGATCGCGGCGGGAGTGCGAAAATCGAACGGCGTATCCGCAACTGGGACCAATTCTCCCGTGGGGATCAGGCCCGCATTGATGGGAGTGTAGCGATCGGCGTGGATGGTGAGAACGTTATCCAGAATATTCCCCTGTCCTTCCCCTGCCAGGTTGAAATAGCTGTGGTTGGTCAGGTTCAGGACAGTGTCCGCATCCGTGGTGGCGGAATATTCGATCTTGAGCGCATGTTCGCTTAGCGTATATCTCACATGCGTGGTCAAGGTTCCTGGAAAGCCCTCATCTCCATTCTTGCTGATGAGTGTCAGTTCCACCCCATTTGAAATTTCCCGGGCCGTCCACACGTGTTTGTCGAATCCCACCGTTCCGCCGTGGAGTGTGTTGTCGCCCTCGTTCCTGGGCAGTTCATACCGCTTCCCGTTCAGAACGAATGTGCCATGCCCGATGCGATTGGCGTAGCGCCCTACGATTGCGCCAAAGTACGTTTTGGGGTCGCCGAGATAGCCGGCAAGAGAGTCGTATCCGAGTACGACATCTGCCACTTTGCCATTGCGATCGGGAACCTCCAGCGAAACCAAGCGTGCGCCATAGGTCATGACGCGGGCTTTTAACCCGCCCTGTTGCAACTCAAAGATAGAAATTTTTGTTCCATCCGGCATCGTGCCGAAGACCGACTTTTTTACTGCTGCCTGCATAGACAACCCCTCGAGACCAAGAATGCACAAAAAGAAAATATACGCGATCGCTCTGCGGCTTACCTTAGAAATGTCCATCGATAACTCCCCCCTATTGCAAGGGCACTTCGATTACTTCAATCGAGTATGCCGGAAACGTGCGGTGCATGTCAGACGAAACGTCATTGATCGCGCTTTGTATTGGAACGATTCTTGCAGGGTCGGCAAGTGAGTTGGTCTCCTCCATCGAGTGTCCCCTCAGCGTGGTGACAACAGCCGTTCCCTGAGGTTTTTCCTTTCCGACCATCTGAATTTCGAGAGGCTGCGGTTTTGAGGATGCATTGACGACTTTCAGATACAGCGTTCGCTTCACCGTATCGCGAGTGACGGAATAAAACAGTAGCGGCGTCGCGCCGGTCAGGCTGGAATCCACTACTTCATTGCCAAGATGATGGCTGAACATTACCTGGGCGTAGTAGCTAGGCGAACCGTAACTATGGACGGCGTCATAGCCGATCAAATCGGGAACCCATTGCGATGCCCCAGGATTTACGTTGATGAACAAGGGAGCATAGCTTGCCATAATGACAATATCGCTGTTGCGCTCCAGGCCCGTCATCCAAGCGGCATCGGCCAGCGCGGCGCCCAAGTCTGACGTGGGCGTTCCC
>JAJZCA010000336.1 GCA_021798735.1 Acidobacteriota bacterium
GCTTACAAGAATGGGGCGCCCTTTTATAATGCGTGGCCCATTCAAGCCGTTCTCTGGCTTGAGTGGGGTAGATCGGCAAACAGCCCACATCCAAAACCTCGGTGCCCAAAATTGAAATCACCGCGACAAAAAAGTGAGTTATTCTGAGCCCTTCGGCTTCGCTCAGGGTAAACTCCGCGAAGAATCCAGGCGAAATTCGCCTCGACTGCACCGCCACCACCCCCTGGATTCTTCACTCCGGTCGCAGCGACGACCTCCATTCAGAATGACTCTATTCGTAGTTGGAATGGGTAATCCGGGTGCTCCACATCTCGCCTTTGAGATGTGGGACTCTTCATCCGCCAATTCCCGCCTTATATCCAAACAAGTATAATCTCTCCATGAAACCGGTTCGGTTTCTCGGCGGCTCATATTGATGAACAAATCCAAAGCCTACGCAAGCGTTTGGGACGCCCTAGCCGAAACTCCGGAGTAGGCTGCCAACCTGTGCGCCCGTGCGGAACTCATGAGAAAAATCGCCGCCGTTGTGAAGAAAAATCGCAGGACGCAGACGGAAGCAGCCAAGCGCTGCGGCATCACCCAGCCGTGCAGCAGCGCATTCAGCCGAGAACGATCTATTGCTGTGGGCAACTGAATCGGCTGCCAGGTGCATCTCATTTAATAACTGCGCTGCTTCGCGCGTCTTTATCCGCGAAAGCTGGACTTTCCCTGTGGTTACATTCAAGGTGCCCGGGAGTACGCATCTTCTGAAGATGGATTCAGCAACGCATTCAGAAGAGAAACATGATCGCCAAGAGTGCTCAACGAGCAAAATTCTTTAGTAAGAAAGGAAAACATGAAAAGCATTTCCGTCCTGGTTCTATTACTTTTCGCGTGGCCATTTTCACCCAGAAAGACGTACCACATGACCGCCAGCAGCAGCATTCCCGCAGCCAGCGGTGTGGTAACCGTCAAAAAAGACGGTCAGAATCACAACACAGAGCTGGATGTAAAAGTATCCAACCTTGCCCGGCCTACAAATCTGGCTCAGTCGGCCAATGTTTACATTCTGTGGGTTCGTCCCAGCGACGGAGCCGCAGTGAATGCAGGTGCGATCCGCGTGAACAAGAATCTGGATGGCGAGCTGAAGACGGCCACGACCTCCAAAAATTGCGACGTATTCATCACCGCCGAACAAAGCGCAACCGTCACTTCGCCAGAGGGCCCGGAGCTTTTGCAGACACACATCACACTCGACTAACGCTACTGCGTATGCCACCCGCGAACTCGCGGGTGGGCGAGCCCTCTCCTGCTTAAGTAGCGAGCGGCCGGAGTGAACAATCCAGACAAGCAGCACCTCGACTGCGCCGCCACTCCCATGAATTCCTCCCCTCGACAAGTTCGGTCCCGAATTTGCGCGGGTGGCCCCTTCAAGCCGTTCGTTGGCTTGAGTGGGATAGATTCAACAGACAACCCCACACCAAAATCCGGGTGCCCCACATCTCGCCTTTGAGATGTGGGAAGTTCTTCCTACACCCATCTTCATCCTCTCAAGCACGCTTCCGCTTCGACTCCAAATCGCGCAACATCACACTCCGCAGCAGAGCATTCAGCCGGGACTGATACCCCTCCGCCCCCTGCTGGCGCAGCCATGCCAGAATGTCCGCATCGATTCGCAGCGTAATCTGCTTCTTCACCGGACGATAGAACGGGTTCGGCACGGCATTCTTCCAGAACGTCTCCGTCAGCTCCGGCAGCTCGGACACATCGATTCCGCTATCAGGCATCGCCGCCAGCTTCGCCAACTCGCGCTTTCGTCCAGGCATGGCTTTAGCCTCAGCCATCGTTCTTCTCACGATTTTCTTCATACCGTTCTCGCTCCTTCCGTGTGGCTTTTCGCGCCGTAATAATGCGGATGATTTCATCAGTTCCTTCCTCCTGCAGGGTGTGACCCACCAGCAGCACAACGACACCTTCGACCATGCGATCGTCTGCCATCGCGGCTCCCATCCTCGATACGATCCTGCTCGGCCACCGCGTAAGGATCGTCAAAGACCTCCGCAGCAAGCTCAAAGCCAACTCCGTGCTTGCGCCGGTTGCTCTCCGCTTTGGCCTCGCCCCACTCAAACAGAATAATGCCTGCCAATATTATAATGGAGTTTTGTAGCTACAATTATGCCTTGCGCGCATCTAGGGAAGACACCTCGACTGCGCCGCCACTCCCATGAATTCCTCCCCTCGACAAGTTCGGCCCCGAATTTGCGTCGCTTCTGTGCAGAACGTGCCGGCTGCGTGCCATTTTCACAAATCGGGGCAACCACATTGGATTGTTCAGCATCCAGCCAAATCAGAGCACGGTGAACCGTGTCCCGCCCAAACCACGGAGCACAACGCCATGCAGCGAACCGCTAGGGAGTCAGCTGCCATGCGCCCCGGAAAATTGTCCGTTTTAGTGTCCATGTTGCTAGCCATTGGAATCATCGTGCGCCCTGCGCTCATTTCTCATAGCGTCTCGGCAGCCGAGGCTCCACAACAAGTCGTCACCCTTCCCCCTGATACGCAAGCCGCCATCCAGGCGGTCGAGGCACGCATCGATCGCTATGAGGCTTCCTACCTCAAGCAATTCCTTGCCAACCCTCCCAATCGAAGCGACCAGCTTGCCAATGAGACAAGACTCGGGGGCCTTTTGCTCTACGACAAAACGCTTTCGGTCAAAAGCAATGAGGCTTGCGCCTTTTGCCACATGCCGGAAACGGGATTCACCGGCCCGGTTTCATCGCTGAATCAAACCACGGGGTCGTATCCTGGATCGGTTCGCTCCCGATTTGGCAATCGCAAACCGCAAAGCTACACCTACGCGACTTTCGCCCCGGTATTGCACTACAACGCCACCCAGAAAAACTTTTATGGCGGCAATTTCTGGGACGGGCGCGCGACAGGAACCCGCCTGGGCAATCCTTCAGCCGAGCAGGCGCAGGGCCCTCCGGACAACCCGCTGGAAATGGGCTTTACCGACTTTGCGTGCTTTGTCTATCGCGCTTCACGGGCGCCATACAGCAGCCTTGCCGAAGCTGTCTGGGGCAGTCAAATCTTTGCGATTCAATGGCCCGCCGATACCGAATCGGTCTGTAGCAAACCGGGCGGAAACTACGATCCAAACCATCCCACGGTCCATCTCAGCAAGCTCGATCGAAGTAGAGCGCAGGCCGCCTACGATCAGTTGACTCTGTCCATCGCGCAATATGAAGCGCATCCTCCGGTCAACCGCTTTACCTCGAAGTTCGACTACTACCTGGCCGGCGACAAACGTGCGCAACTTACCCCCGACGAGCTGCAGGGATGGAAGCTGTTTCGCACGAAAGCAAATTGCAATTCCTGCCATCTCGATGGCACCCAGAACAACGGCCCGACTCCCGAATCCAAGCCGCGTAAATCCGCTGCGCCCGAGCCGAACGGTGCGGAGCCTGTTGTCACAAATCTTGAGCCCCTCTTCACCGACTTCACCTTCGCCAATCTCGGAGTTCCCAGGAATCCAGGTCTGCCCTTTCTGCACGAAAGTCAGCCCGATCCATACGGCTTCATCGCGAATTCGGATGGCCTCAACTTTCATGACGGAGGCTTGGGAGCGCTTCTTCAGGCAGCCGGTGGAAGTCCGAATCAGCGGTGGTCCCAGTATGGCGAAGCTTTCGAGGGAGCGGTTCAGACGCCCACGTTACGGAACGTGGATCTCCGGCCCGGCCTGCCGTCGCATGCATTCGTCAAAGCCTACATGCATAACGGGTACTTCAAGAGTCTGAAGGAAGTTGTCCACTTCTATAACACCCGAGACAAATATCAGGTGCAACCCGGCCAAACTTGCGCCGGCAAACGCCTCAATATCGACTGTTTTCCTCCGCCCGACTCCAGCAGGAACCTCGACAAAACGATCGGCAATCTTCACCTGACCGACCATGAAGAAGATCAGCTTGTCGCCTTCATGGAGACGCTTACGGATGGCTACAACCCCGCGACGGGGAGGGTGTAAATCATTTTGTGTAAACGATCTTTTCTAATGAGGGAGAGGAGATCGTATGGAGATGGACAAGGAGTTGATCGACCGGCTGCTGGGAGATTATCAGAAGCCGGAGGATTTGATGGGGGA
>JAJZCA010000337.1 GCA_021798735.1 Acidobacteriota bacterium
TCGCGTTTTTAGTTGCCTTGGCAACTATCTTTTTTCGAAGTACAAATGCACTATTGCTGCGACGCTTTTTCGGGTCTTTACGGCTTCTCTGCCAGTACCGTTCTCAGAGCATATTGCACGCGCGGAATCGTGTCCTTAAATTGCACTGGCGACGCATTCGCAAGAAATGCATGGAACGCCGTCCTTCCGCAAGCAGCATCGCCGGTCTGCATGCAAAGCACGCCCAGGTTCAACTGCGATTCGGCATCCTTCGGATCCATTTGGATCGCGCGCTCAAAATTCTTTCGAGCGGCGACAAAATCGTGTTGCTTCACGGCCACAAGTCCCAGCCCATTGTAGGCGGGGATGTATGGCTCAATGGCGAGCGCCCGCTGAAATTCCCTGGTCGCTTCGGCAAGCTGGCCGTTCGCAGAATAGGCAGAGCCAAGACCGTCGATGGTTCCAACATCGATCGGGTCCAACTGCACGGCCGGCTCATAATATGCAATCGCCTGCTTCGCGTCGCCCTTGCCCAGGTACAGTTGTCCCAGTCGAGACAAAATCATCGATCCCGTCACCCCATGGTGCAACGCGTCGAGACATAGTTGCAGATTGGCTTCGTTCTGGCCCGTCTTCTGGTATTCATCGCCAAGGTCGTAATAAATGGAGGGATTCGATGGGTCCTTTGCGAGCGCCTCCTTGTACAACTCAATCCTGCGCGCTGAAGGTTCCGCGCCTGCAGGCGGATCTTTTGCCTCATGCAGTAATTTCAGGATTTCGACCTGGTCCTTGGGATCTGGGCCGGCGCTATTCAGACTGACCGATTGCTGCGACGATCCACCCAGATACCCCAGCGACCGCAGCCGTGCCATCGTCTGCTGGTCCATCTGCTGCGAAACCACCTCCTCTGTCCCGCTGTTCCCAATCAGCAGCTTCAGTTGCTTGTCTAGCTCGCGATATTCCTTCGGATGGGCATCGATGACGTTATGCAATTCGCCCGGATCGTTTTTCAGATCGTACAATTCCGGCCTCGGTGCGCGCACATACATCCAATCCGCAGTGTGGATGCCGCGCAGCGAAGCCCAGTTCATAATGAACTTCGGGTACATCGTTTCTTCGTAGGAATATTCGGTCGCAACCGGCTTACCGGAGAACGCGGGCACCAGACTGGTTCCCTGCACCGCCGAGGAGGGTTTGCCGCCCAGCAGATCCAGTACCGTCGGCAGCAGATCGATGGTCCTTGCCTGCTGCGAAACGCGAACACCCGCGGGGATGCCCGGCCCGGACATCACCCACGCGATGCGGACCGTCGAATCGTACAGAAAGATTCCATGCTGATATTCGCCGTGGTCGCCCAGGCTTTCGCCGTGGTCCGACAGCACCACAATCAAGGTCTTCTGTGCCGGCGACTTCTTCTTGACCGCATCCAGAAAGCGCCCCAACTGCCGATCGATGTATGCAATTGCAGCATCGTACGTGTCGCCGGGATATTGCCGCTGAAATTCTACCGGAGGGGCCATGTACGGCTGGTGCGCGTCATAGAAATGCAGCCACACAAAAAACGGCGGCGCGGATTGCGTCGGCTGCGTGTTCAGCCATGCCAGCGCGCGATCGACGGTGACCCCAGCATTGCGGGTCGCAGCTTCGCCGTTGGCACCGCCCGGCATGCGATCGTCATACAAGGAAAATCCCTGATTGAAACCGAACTCGCGCTTCAACACAAACGCACTGATAAAGGCTGCGGTGTTCCAGCCGTGCCTTTGCAGGATCGCAGCCATCGTGACCGACGACGGTTGCAGCACAAATCCGCCAGTGTCGCGCACATGGTGGACATTGGGATTGGTGCCGGTAAACATGCTGGCGTGGGAAGGCAGCGTCAGCGGCGCCTGCGCCACGGCCTTCTCAAACAGCACACCGTTCTTCGCCAGCGCGTCGATGGTGGGGGTCTTGATTTTTGCGTAGCCGTAGCAATGCAGATGGTCCGCGCGAACCGTATCCAGCGTGATGAAGACAATGTTCGTCGGCTTCAAAGTGCCGTTCAACGCTTCCGCTTGCCGGGTTGCAGGATTCCCCGTCATGCCCGCCGCTTCCTTTTTCGCGGACGACTTACATGCCACCGCTCCGAGCAACGCGACTGTGCAGCAGCCTACAAGAAACACGCGTCGCGTACGGGATTGCATGGGATTCCTTCTCCGATGAAAGAACAATTGCGGGCTCTCTCCAGCATCCCTCAATCCTCCCGCTTAGCGCAAATTGGGCCTTCCCGGCTACAACGGGCACGGACGAGAGTTCAGCCGGCCGATATCGCTGGGATTACGGAGTAGCCGATAGGCAAAGCTATTCAAATTTCGTGAGGATCGATGTCTCCAAGCCGCCCAATAATTCCCAGGAGCCTCCTCTGAATTTGGGGGCAGAATCGGGCAAGCGCAAGCGGAGCATGGGGTCGCGGCTGAAAGCGCAGTTGAGGAAGTTCTGCACCGGGCTATGTGGCGGGCTCAGTCGGCCGCTGGGGAAGTTCGTCGCGCAGAGGTTGTTCGGCATCCAGGCCGGCCGGAATGTGAAGCTGCGCATTCTCTGCGAGAAGCTGCCGATCATCTCGCAGCGATTCTTCGGCATTCCGCCCTTCCGCTTTTATGCGCTGGCAGATGGAATTCGCCATGTTCTCTCCGGCAGCACTTTCCAGCCGCCGCAAAAATCGCCCCCGGACACGCAGCTCGAACTCGCCTTCATCTGGTCAGCCTGAAATTCTGGGGAAAGTCCTGATAATTATTGCTTGACAGACGCGCAACCATGGACATAGGCTAGCAGCGATTCAGGGTGGCATGTGCGCTCTGCGATAAACAATGCAGGGCGGCTTCGATGGATCTCCGCATCGTGGGCAACATTCACAACCAGACCTGAACTCCCTGGCAGGGGGGAGTCTCTGTTGTTGCTGGGTATTCTTTACGGTACCCCAGCATCCTTGGCAATTTCACGAACCAGACGATGTAAGGGCCCACACTGTCAGTCAGTTGGAGTCCCGAAAAGGGTGGTTTTCATGAAGATTCTTCGTTCCATATTCAGTGTCGCAATGGCAGTGGCATTTTCTGTCACTCTGCTTGCCCAACAGCCGGCGACCGGCTATCACCGGGTCGCCTGCATCAAAGTAAAGCCCGGCCAACACGACGCATTCCGCACGTGGGCTGCAGGGGACGCTCGCAAAGTAGTTCAGGCTGAGGCGGATTCCGGGGAACTCTCTCAATGGTTGCTGTTGCGCTCTGTCATTCCGCAAGGTACCTCGGCGGAGTGCGACTATCTCGTAGTTGCAATGTATCCAGGGTTGCCGCCCCAGCCGAGCGGTATAGAGCATCTGGCGGCCACGCTAAAAAAAGCAGGCCTGACAGAAAGCGCACAACAATTTTTGGACCATCGCAACGCGCTCTCATTGTTGGTCTCCAACAATATGTTCTGGAACGCGGCCTTCGTGGGCACTTCAAAAAAAGGCGATTACCTACGCGTGAATTACATGAAAGTCAGCGATCCGGAGAACATGGGGGCGTACATTGCCTATGAGAAGAAGGTTTGGCAACCGCTGGCGGAACAGATGGCGAAAGATAATGCGGGAAGCGGATGGTCGCTGAACGTGCAGGTTTTGCCTCGTGGGAACGACTTGCCGTACGACGCTGTCACCGTGGACGTGTTCCCGACCTGGGATTCCGTCTTCCAAACCGACACCCGGTTTGAAGAGAGCTTCAGGAAAGTCCATCCCGACATGGATCTGGGCACAACCATGGAGACGTATGAAAAAATGCGATCCATTGCCACGACGGAACTGTATTCAGTTGTGGACGCGGTGACACCGGCGAAGTAGCCGAGAGCCAAGAACAATGGAAGGACAGCGCACCTCGCTTTGCGCGGAGGTTGTGAGATGGAGTGGCTCCAACCATGGCGCGTTAACACTAAGTCGCGATTTCCCGATGGGCTGCAAACACGGAGATTGGCGCGGCGCAGTACCGTCGTATCGAGCCAATTCTGCCGCGTCGGCGCGGCAATGTGAGCATGTCGAATCTCACCGTATTGAACGCCATTCTGTAGGTGGCCGAGCAGGAATGCAAGTGGCGCGGCCTGCCCCAGCGTTTCGGAAACTGGCACACCA
>JAJZCA010000338.1 GCA_021798735.1 Acidobacteriota bacterium
TGACCCATGTGAATTTCCGCCCACTTCAGAATGTCTGCTACTGATTCGGTGGCAGCGCAGAGTAGCCAGCCGGCAATCCGAATTCGAGGGCGGAAACCCAATCTTTCCCGCGCTTCACAGAACTACGCAAACCGTTACAATACGTAGTGATGCCGCGTTCAATCTATCGACTCCCACTCTTTTTTAGAATCGTTCTATTGAGCCTTGTCGCATACGGTCCGCTTTATGCCGCACACCTCAGCGGCTCCCAGCAGGAAGGCAATACATCCACCAGCCCTTCGCAGCAGTCC
Organism: Acidobacteriota bacterium; assembly: GCA_021798735.1. Lineage (GTDB taxonomy): Bacteria > Acidobacteriota > Terriglobia > Terriglobales > Acidobacteriaceae > JAKAAZ01. The sequence goes on from JAJZCA010000338.1 coordinate 291, forward strand.
GCTCCAGCCGCGACAGATACCCTGCCGGACGATCCGGCAACCACCGCGCACATTCAGGCGCCAATCGCTCCCGACGGACCGACTGTAGTCTTCGATACATCCATGGGAAGAATGACCTGCGGGCTCTATTCCAAAGAAGCGCCAGTGGCCGTGGACAACTTCATCGGTCTGGCGACGGGCAGCAAAGAGTTTACTGACCCGCTCAGCCACAAGAAAGTACACGGAAAATCTTTCTATAACGGCACCACATTTCACCGCGTCATTCCCGGATTTATGATCCAGGGCGGAGACCCGACTGGCACCGGAATGGGGGATGCGGGCTATTTCTTCAAAGATGAAATCGATCCAAATCTGAACTTCGATACAGCGGGCCGCCTGGCGATGGCCAACGCCGGTCCAAACACAAACGGTTCTCAGTTCTTTATCACCGTGGCGCCGCAGCCTTCTCTCAATCAGCAGTACACCATCTTTGGCCAATGCGATCCGGCCAGCGTTCTGGTCGCAGAATCGATTACACAGGTACCGCGGAATTCGCAGGATAAGCCACTCGACCCGGTCTATCTCAACAATGTCACAATTGTGCAACCAGGTCAGCCGATGCCGCCTGCTCCAGCGCCAGCGCCGCCGCAGACAGGATTAACAGCCACACCGCCGGCATCGGTCCAGCCTTGAACTTACACACATTTGAAATCTCAACCGATTCCGATTCGCACAGAGTTGTAAAACAAGATTTCTACCTTTCAAGAGGAGTTCTCCAACAATGAGTCAAACACCCGGAACCTACGCCACCTTCCAGACATCCCAGGGCAAGATCGTATGCCGCCTGCATGAAAAAGAGGCGCCGAAAACCGTCGCGAACTTTATCGAGCTCGCCGAAGGCAATCGCGAGTGGACGCACCCGACCAATAACAAAAAATCCAAAGACAAGTTATTCGACGGAACAATTTTTCATCGCGTAATTCCCAAATTCATGATCCAGGGTGGAGATCCAGCTGGCACAGGTTTTGGCGGCCCCGGATATAAATTTGAAGATGAAACCAAAGGTTCGCCGCATAGTTTTAGCAAGCCTGGCCAGTTAGCGATGGCGAATTCCGGGCCCAACACCAACGGATCGCAATTCTTTATCACAGTTGCTGCAACTCCCTGGCTGACTGGGAATCACACGATTTTCGGCGAAGTCGTTGAAGGCCAGGACATCGTGGAGAAAATTTCAGAAGTCGACCGCGATCGCTCCGATAAGCCCCGCACTCCCGTGGTCCTCGAAGCGGTCACAATTGAAAGGGTCGCGTAACGCCGGCCATCGGTTTCGGCGTCAGCCGGTCACCGCACGGCTTGCATTCCCTGAATCTTTTCCACTGGCTACCATATCTAACCTCGATAGAAAGGATTGGGAGCAAATGAGCGAAATCAAGCAAGTCGCGCTGATCACAGGCGCAAACAAAGGCATAGGATTTGAAACCGCACGCCAGCTTGGCAAGCTTGGCATCGCTGTTGTTTTGGGTTCGCGCAATGGAAGTAAAGGCGAAGCGGCCGCAGAGAAGCTACGCGCCGAGGGCATCGATGTACGCCCGCTGAAGCTGGATGTAACCAATGCTGGAGATCGCGCAGATGCCGTCAAGTTTCTTGAGCAGCATTTTGGCAAGCTCGATATTCTCGTGAACAACGCGGGGATTGCGTCGGAGGGCTGGACCGGCAACACTACAAGCAATACATCCGTTGAGACAATGCAGCAGATTTTTGACACCAATCTGTTTGCACCGGTTGCATTGACGCAGGCATTGCTGCCGTTGTTACGCAAAAGTCCAGCAGCGCGCATCGTCAACCTCTCCAGCATTATGGGTTCGTTGGCCCTGCACAACAACCCAAAATCGCCCATTTACAACATGAAACCCTTCGCCTACGACGCTTCGAAAACGGCGCTGAATGCCTTTACCATTCATCTGGCACACGAGCTGCGCGATACAACAATCAAGGTCAATTCCGCTCACCCCGGTTGGGTGAAGACGGACATGGGAACCGACGCTGCTCCCATGGATATCGTGGCGGGGGCAACTACATCCGTTGCCTTAGCCACCTTGCCAAGCGATGGGCCGACGGGCGCATTCATTCACATGGACAAGCCACTGCCGTGGTGAAATGTGCGGCTGGACACCGCCAACTGCAAGGCGCTTGCACCTGAGCGGACTTCGGCTGTAGCGATCCATCGCCGCCCGGTTGAAGTCTGCTCATTGCTCGCGCAAATTGAATTATCGCCCTGACGCTGCAGGGCTGAATGCGTAAAGTTTATCGTTTGCGATCCCGGGACGAATCTTGCTATAACCCGAACCCCAGTACACAAAGTCGCCCATGATCGAGGGACCGTCGATGACCGAGCCGCCCGAGGCAAAGTTCCATAATATCTTCCCAGTGTTCGTATCCAGAGCATACATCTCACCGGAATAGGAGCCTGCATACAGCACCCCATTGGCTTCGCTGACCGAGCCTGTGTCGATGGTGCCGGGCGTGGGGTCGGCCACTTGCCATAGGATTTTCCCCGTCTTCACATCGAGCGCGCTCCACGATCCCCACCGGATGGTTCTCCCGGACGGCACCAGTGTGTATGAAAGGTCGGCAGGATTACCGATGGCGACGTAGATGTGAGAGCCATCCGTGGCTGTTCCCCACTCGATCCCGCCTAGTGTGCCGCCCGGACCAACCTGTGTTTTCCAAAGAACATCTCCATTGTCTGGGTTCAGCGCCCAATAAATACCGCTCTTCTGGCCGAAGCCCACGATGTTGCCCAGCAGATTCGGGCCTGAACCGCCGAAATCGAAATCGGGGCTGGAGGGAAACTCGCAGTTGATTTTGGTCTTACGTTTGCAACCCACCGTCCAGATATCGAACGGCTGCACCCTTTGCGCCCAGACGATCGTCCCGGTAGCTAAATCGAATTGCGGACCCGCATCGCGTTGTTGGCTGGTATGTGTCTGCGCCCATTTGACAGCCCCGGTCTTTAGATCCAGGGACATTGCGGTATCGAAGTAATCGTCCGGCGCAAAGCAACTCTGCTGCGGGGAGATTGCCAAACACTGCAAGACGCTTTCCGGCGCGGTGTAGTTGTTGCCGGTCCCGATATAAAGGGAGCCACGCACAGGGTCGATCGCCGGTATCTGCCAGATGGCGCCGCCGCTGTACCCTCCCGGCTGCCCACCGTTGTCCGGCATGTCGTATGTTTTCCAGAGAAGCTTGCCGCTCCGCGCGTTCAGCGCGACAACGCTGCCGCGAAATGTACAGCAAGGATAGCTGGGGTCGATCGCGAGAGTCTCTTCGGAAGAGGAGACCCCTTGGTACACGACATTGCCATAAATCGCGGCAGAACCTGTGATGATCGCCGCCGGGTGGCTGTCAACCTGAGTGATCCATAGCAATGCGCCAGTATGTCGATCGACGGCCATAACGTTGGCCCCGTTGTGGATCGCCTGACCGTTTTCGATGTCCCCGAGGATCAGTTCATCGCCATACACGGCCGGGCTTACGCGGGAGATCGCTCCGGCCACGCCGTCATAGTCCGCAATCTTCCGCGACCAGAGTAGGTTGCCTGTGTGTCTGTCGACGGCATACAGATTCCCCGCCCAATCGGGGAAGTACACGGCATTTCCAGACACTGTGGGCGTGGCCGAAACGTTCCCTCCAGTTGTAAATGTCCATTTCGGAGTTAAAGTGTTGACGTTGGCAGGGCCGATGAGATGTTCCGCTGACTGGCTTCGAGTATCGCCCAGGTTCTGTCCTGCGAAGGGCCACTGTCCGCTTCCTGCTATTTGGGTCCCGGTTTGCGCGGAGA
>JAJZCA010000339.1 GCA_021798735.1 Acidobacteriota bacterium
GAACAATACCGCGGCGGCAAAAAGACCGTGTCCGCATTTTTTGTCGGGCAGGCGATGAAACTATCGAAGGGACAGGCCAATCCCGCGTTGCTGAATGAGCTGGTGACAAAAAAGCTGGACGGGTAGAGCAGAATTTGGCGGAGCTATTCCATCGCTTCGGAAAACAGAAAATCTTTCGGCCAGTCGGTTGTGTAGCCAGCCTCGCGCAGCAAACTGCTCAACTGCGCCCAATGGCGCATGGAGTGCAGCAGAATATGCGCGAACAGCTTGCGCCGAGAGGCATAAAGGGTTCCGGCGGAAACGGTTTGTAGTGCGATGACTTCAAGCAGCGCAGCGTCGTTTGCGCTTGCAAGAAACCTGCGGAGATTCTGCGTCGCCTGAGAATGGACCGCGATTAAGTCATCCAAGGAACCGACAGGAATCGCGTCATACGCAGTCACTTCTTCGCCGTTGAGGCGTTGTGAATGCCGCAACTCCACGGCAAAGATATGTTTCAGCAGCCCAAGAACCGAGCCACTGTTGTAAATCGCGCAGGGAACGTCGAGCGCGGCAGGATTATTTGCGAACCATGCTTGCCATTTGCGCGTGCTGACTTCGTTATCGACCAGCAACTCTTCCAGTGTGATCGCCGCAGACGTCATGCCATCTCCTTGCCTTTCTTCAGCGCGCGATGGGCAATGTCGCGGCGGTAGTACATTCCGTCAAAGTGAATTCTATCCAACGCCTCATAGGCCCGGTCGCAGGCAGATTGCAACGTATCTGCCATGGCGGTCACAGCCAGAACGCGACCTCCCGCGGTGACAACATTCCCGTCTCGCAAAGCGGTGCCGGCATGAAAGACGGTGACTCCTTCTCTCATCGCTGCCTCATTCAACCCGGTGATCGCGTGGCCCGTCTGCACGCTCCCCGGATATCCCTGGGACGCGGCAATCACAGTGACGGCGGGCTGGCTACGCCACCGCAGCTCGACCTGATCCAGGTTTCCGTCGACCGCTGCTTCCATCGCCTTCAACAATTCGCCGCCGAGCAGGCGGGGCAGAATCGCTTCGGTCTCCGGGTCGCCAAACCGCGTGTTGAATTCCAGCAGCATGGGACCGCGCGCCGTCATCATCAGTCCACAATAGAGAACGCCTCGAAAGGGCGCGCCTTCCGCGGCCATGCCATCGATGACCGGCTGAGCGATATGGTGTACCAGCCAGTCGCGCATCTCCGGAGCCAGCAGCGTGTCCGTCGAATACGCGCCCATGCCACCGGTGTTCAGGCCGGTATCACCTTCGCCGATCCGCTTGTGATCCTGAGCTGCGACCAAGGGAAGTACGTGTGTTCCATCGGAGAACACAAGCCAAGATATTTCATCGCCTGCAAGAAATTCTTCAAGTATAACGTGATGCTGCGCGTCGCCTAACATCTGTCCGCTCAACATTTGTTTCGCGACAGCTTCCGCTTCCTGTTTCGACTCGCAAATGACGACGCCTTTGCCGGCCGCAAGGCCATCCGCCTTCACAACAATGGGAGCGTGGAAGTGCGCCAGTGCGTCTGACAGTTCCTCCGCGGAACTGCAGACTGCGTAGTGAGCGGTCGGCAGATGATGTCGCTGCATGAATTCCTTGGCGAAGACTTTGCTGGTTTCCAGCATTGCCGCGCGCTGCGTCGGACCAAAAATCCTCATACCCCGGCGAGAGAGTTCATCCACCAGGCCAAGGCTCAGTGGAACTTCCGGGCCGACGACGGTCAAGTCGGGCTGCTCGGTGACAGCCACGCGGATTAAGTCGTCGAGGTCTTTCTGATTGACCTGCACGCAGCGGGCGAGCGCTGCAATCCCGCCGTTGCCTGGCGCGCAAACCACTTCCTGGACGCGCGGCGATCTGGCGATGGCCCAGACCAGCGCGTGTTCGCGGCCACCGCCGCCGATGACAAGAACCTTCATGCGTTCACTAGCTCCTCGGTATAAAAACAGGGTATCAGTCCGGCGCGGGGTGTGCGGCCTCGACACCTGTGAGGTAAGATTGCGGGCAGCATGGCGATGGGTGATCCATTTCATTTGCAGCGGTTTGTCGAAGCGCAGGCGCCTGTGTACGCGGAGGTGTGTGCGGAGCTGCGCCGAGGCAGAAAAACCAGCCATTGGATATGGTTCATCTTTCCGCAAATCCGCGGTCTTGGCTCCAGCGAGACGGCGCAATATTTCGCGATCGCCTCACGCGCGGAAGCAAGGGCATACATGGAGCATCCGGTGCTGGGAGCAAGGTTGCGCGAGTGCACCGAGCTGGTCGCACGCGTGAAGAACAAGTCGATCGATCAGATATTTGGCTATCCCGACAATCTCAAATTCCAGTCTTCGATGACGCTGTTCGCGCGGGCCAGCGAAGACAATGAAGTTTTTATCGAAGCGTTGAAGAAGTATTTCGACGGTGAGTCCGATCCGCAAACGCTCGCGCGGCTGTAGAGGGCTGCACAGGCAAACTTTAATGTGTATACCGTAGCGTTGCACGATATTACTTCGCGGACATATTGGCTTTGTCGATGTATTCGACCAACGTGACGGGGCCGCCGGCCGCGGGAATCGCATCCAGTTGGAATTGAAATCCGGCGACGGAATGCCAACCGGGATGGATTGGTCCCGCAGGCTCAGTCAGGTTTAACGTATAGGTTGTGCCATTCAGCGTCATCGAGTCGTAATAGAGGCATTCGGTCCCGTCGCAAGCGGTGTCGCCAATCACCCGATGATCGGCAAACTGGAGATGGTTCCAGACTCCGAACGTAGGGCCAGACGTGACTGTGGTATCCATCCATTGGCTTTTGCCTTGGTTCCATATCTGCCATCTTCCTTTGCGTTGGTTCCACTGCACTCCCCACATGATGTTTAGCTGGTTCGTGGCATCGAACAGGAAGGCGTCGTATTCAAGAGCGGCGACATGAGCGGGGCTGACCGGATAGGCCCAGAAATCCGTGCGCATTTGCGTGCAGGCGTCGCAACTCCTCGTTTTATATGGCCACAGAACATCGGTGTAGAAAGCCTTCGAATTCGCCGTCATGGCCAATAACATGGAGGCTCCATCGACCGATGGGCTGCTGTTGTTGATTGTCTGGTCGGTCGAGACTGGAATGCCTTTGCCGCCGGGGTAACATTCCGGTTGGGCGCATGTGCTCCAGTGGGCCATGGAATCATCGACATTGGTCGCCGAGGTCTTGTCTGCGCTTGCAGGTCCCTGCGTCGCGGCTTGCGCCGTCGGAGTAGATTCCTGGTGCGAAATCGGCGCGTCGGACGCCCCCCAATGATTCAGGGCATTTGCATGCGGCATAGATAAAGTTGCGACGATAACGAGCGAAAAAATAGTGATGCGCATGAATAGGAGCCTACAGTAAGGTTGGATGTTTGACAGTATGGCTCCAGTTGCGCTGTCGTCCTTGCGGCTCATCTGGAGTGCTCGTCCTATCTTGAGATCCTACGGGGGCTAGACCTGGGAACGGCAGTTCAGGCCAGGTGAGATGGGCTGAGGGGTGCATCGGGCGCGTCCGCCTCGGGAAAGTATGTAAATCAAGCGGCAGCGCGACCATGGCCAGATCACCTGTTGGAGTGCGTGGCCAGCCTTAGCTGGACGCACAAAAATCATTCTCCAGCGTCAGTTCGCCAATCTTGGCCTGCATCCGGGTCACATCGACCTTACCCTGCTGCTCGGCCTTCTCCTCGCCAAAGAAACTGGCCGCGTCCTCCTGCATGAGCGTCTTCCAGTCCGTGATCTGGTTCGGGTGGACATCGAACTGCTGGGCCAGCTTGGCCAGCATCTTGCCGCCCTTCAAAGCGGCCAAGGCCACCTTCGCCTTGAAGGCTGCTGTGTGGTTCCGGCGTGGACGTCGTGTCATCGTTGCTCCCATGAATAGTTGTGGGTCTACGTTGGCGATGCATCTCAGGCCTATAACGTCTTCGACTTCACGCTGGATCGCGGCCGTGATGGACCAAAGCGTTTTCTGAAGGAGTACAACCAGGTGCTTCTTGCCGATGGCTATGCAGGCTACAACGGCGTTGTCGTTGGCAATCAGATGCATACAAACCTATTCCAGGACAAGTCTACTGATGGTTATCTACTTGGGAAGTCCCACAGATCG